>CAYNJD010000144.1:1891-8209 GCA_964397355.1 uncultured Mycobacterium sp.
CATCCGCGCCGATATCCACTTCGACGACCTGCAGTGGCAGCACGGCTACAACCGGGTCAAGGCTTACGGGCAGTCCAAACTGGCCAACCTGATGTTCACCTACGAGCTGCAGCGGCGGTTGGCTTCCCACGGGACCACGATCGCCACGGCCGCGCATCCCGGCGGCTCCAACACCGAGCTCACCCGCCACCTGCCGCAATGGGCGGCGGCCGCGGCCGCACCGCTGTTCCAAGGCGCGGCCATGGGCGCGCTGCCGACGTTGCGCGCCGCAACCGACCCCGGCGTGCTCGGCGGGCAGTATTACGGCCCGGACGGCCTGGTCGAGCAGCGCGGCCACCCCAAGTTGGTGAAGTCGAGCCGCAAATCTCATGACACCGATGTCCAAAAGCGGCTGTGGAGCGTCTCCGAACAGCTGACCGGGGTGCTCTACCCGGTCTGATCGGGTTCACCCCAGATCGAGCAGCTGCTCGTAGAACCCGCCGAAACCACGCGCCGGGTTCGCCAGGTGCACCTCGAGGATCCAGTGGCAGACCCGGCCGGTGGAATCGGTGCGTCGCATCGGCTGATCGGATCCGGGCGTGATGTAGAACTGCGCGTCGTCGCCGAAGATCTTCTTGTGCGGGAATTCGCCCAGCAGGTGCCCGGCGATCGGCGCGTTGAACTCGAAGCCCCGCGCTCGCGCCAAGCCGGCCACGTGGTCGTAGAGCTGCGCGCCGGTGATGTCGGCGTGCGCGTCGAAGAAGGCGCGGCCGGCGCGGAACACCTCCGGCAGCGCGTCGCGCAGCGCCAGCTTGTCCGGATCGGCATCAACACCGCCCAGCACGAAGGTGCGGCCGAAGTCGGCCTCCCAGTCGGCGAAGATCGGCCCCAGGTCGCAGTAGACGATGTCGTCGTCGGTCAGCTCCCGGTCCGGCGGGTCGGCGTGGAACGGCTGCAGGGTGTTCTCGCCTGCCCGCACCACCCGCTTGTGCCAGTGCCGGGTCACCCCGAACATCTCGGCGGCCAGGTCGCGGATCTCGTCGGAGAGTTGTCGCTCCCCGACGCCGGGGCGGACCATGCCGCGACGCTCGATCTCGTCGAACAGCTCGACGGCCTTGGTCTGTGCGTCGAGTAGCCGCTCGACACGGACCGATTCCGGCTCGCCCGGGGTCAACACGCCAGCGATGCTATCCGCTTGGCTTAGACTCCCAGGGCGACCCGCTTCCCCCGGCGCAAGCGCCGCGCTCGCGATCGTCCTAGACTCCCAGGGCGACCCGCTTCCCCCGGCGCAAGCGCCGCGCTCGCGATCGTCCTAGACTCCCAACTCGATCAGATAGGAGACCGGGTGCGGGCTGAACCAGCGCCCAGCACCCGGGTGTTGCGGGGCTGGCAACGGCGGGCTCTGGTGCGCTATCTCACCGCCAAACCGCGTGATTTCTTGATGGTGGCCACCCCCGGCGCCGGGAAGACGACGTTCGCGCTGCGCATCGTCGCCGAGCTGCTCGCCGACCGCACCGTCGACCGCGTCACGATCGTGGTGCCTACCGAGCACCTCAAGGTGCAGTGGGCCACGGCCGCCGCCGGCCAGGGCATCGCACTCGATCCCCGGTTCAGCAACTCGGCATCGCTGACCAGCCCGGAATACCACGGCGTCGTCGTCACCTACGCCCAGGTGGCCAGCCATCCGAGCCGGCACCGGGTGCGCACCGAGGGCGCGCGGACGCTGGTGATCTTCGACGAGATCCATCACGGCGGCGACGCCAAGAGTTGGGGTGACGGTATCCGGGAGGCGTTCTCCGATGCGACCCGCCGGCTGGCGCTGACCGGCACCCCGTTCCGCAGCGACGACAGCCCGATCCCGTTCGTCACCTACGAGCCCGACGGCAGCGGTGCGCTGCGCTCGGTGGCCGACGACAGCTACGGCTACCCCGAGGCGCTGGCCGACGGCGTGGTGCGCCCGGTGGTGTTCATGGCCTACTCGGGCGAGGCCCGCTGGCGTGACAGCGCCGGCGAGGAGTACTCGGCCCGGCTCGGCGAACCGCTCACCGCCGAGCACACCGCCCGGGCGTGGCGCACCGCGCTGGACCCGGCCGGCGAGTGGATGCCGGCGGTCATCACCGCTGCCGACAAGCGGCTGCGCCAGTTGCGCGACGGTGGGGTGGCTGACGCCGGCGGCATGGTGATCGCCTCGGATCAGAAGGCCGCCCGCGCCTACGCCAAGTTGTTGACCCGGCTCACCGGTGAAGACCCCACGGTGGTGCTCTCCGACGACCCGACCGCCTCGGACAAGATCGCGCAGTTCGCCGCGGCCACGTCACGTTGGCTGGTGGCGGTGCGGATGGTTTCCGAAGGTGTCGACGTGCCGCGGCTGGCCGTCGGCGTCTACGCCACCAGCGCATCTACGCCGCTGTTCTTCGCGCAGGCGATCGGCCGGTTCGTGCGGTCGCGCCGGCCGGGTGAGACCGCCAGCATCTTCCTGCCGTCGGTGCCGTCGCTGCTGCAGCTGGCCAGTGAGCTCGAGGCGCAGCGCAATCACGTGCTGGGCAAGCCGCACCGGGAGTCCGAACACGACGAGTTCGCCGAGGCGCAGCGCCGCCGCGACGAGCCCTCGGAGCTGGAGAACACCTTCGAGTCGCTCGGCGCCGACGCCGAACTCGACCAGGTGATCTTCGACGGCGCATCGTTCGGCACCGCCACGCCGGCCGGCAGCGAGGAAGAGGCCGACTACCTGGGCATCCCCGGGCTGTTGGACGCCGACCAGATGCGAGACCTGCTGCGGCGCAGGCAGGAAGAGCAGCTGGACCGCCGGTCGAAGGTGGTCGGCGCACCGGTTCCGGTGACAACGCACGGGCAGTTGCGGGAGCTGCGCCACGAACTCAACGCGCTGGTGTCGGCGGCACATCACCGCCTGGGCAAGCCGCACGGCTGGATCCACAACGAGCTGCGCCGGATCTGCGGCGGCCCGCCGGTGGCGGCGGCGACGTCGGATCAGCTGCGGGCGCGGATAGTGGCCGTGCGCCAGCTCTGACGGCGAACAGACACGAAAGCCCCCAAAACGCTGGATTTTGGGGGCTTTCGCCGTGGGTCAGGGCTGCCCTGCGGCGCCGTCTTGGCCAGCCGTGCCGGCAGTGCCATCGGAGCCGGCGGCGCCGGCGGTGCCATCATCACCGGCCGCGCCGTCGATGATGGTGGTGCCAGTTGGGCTGGCCGCGGTACCGCCGTCGCCGCCGGTGCCCGCACTGCCGCCGGCCGCGCCGGTACCGGCCGTACCCGCTGCCCCGCCGGTACCCGCGGTGCCCGCGCCGTCGGCGCCGGTACCGGCGGCCCCGCCGTTTCCGCCGTTTCCGCCGTCGCCACCGTCACCGCCGTCACCACCGTCACCACCGTCACCGCCGTCGCCGCCGGTGGACACCACTCCGTTACTGGCCAGCCCGCCATCACCGCCGTCACCGCCGTCACCGCCGACGTCGCCGTCCGCGCCGTCACCGCCGGCCCCGCCGACACCGCCGTCGCCGCCGACACCACTCACGGTGCCGCCGGCCCCGCCGGCACCGCCCGCACCGCCGTTGCTGCCGCTGGTACCGCTGGCCCCGTCGCCACCGTCACCGCCGTTGCCACCGGCACCGCCGGTGGCGTTGCCGTCACCAGCGGTGTCGCCATAGCCGCCGTTGCCACCGTTGCCGCCCGCGGCCCCGGTGCCGCCGTTGCCGCCGTTGCCGCCGGCTCCGCCGGTGCCGTCACCGCCGTTGACGTCGCCGTTACCGCCGACACCGCCGTTGCCGCCCGCCCCGCCGGACCCGCCGTCGCCGCCGGTTCCGCCGACACCACCGGTGCCGCTGACGGCACCCTCGCCACCGAAGACGGTGCCGCCCGCTCCGCCGTCGCCGCCGGTGGCGCCCAGCCCGCCGGATCCGCCGGACCCGCCGTTACCGCCGGTGGCGTCGCTTTGCGGGCCGAAGAACGTACCGCCTGTTCCACCGGAGCCGCCGGTCTGTCCGGGTGAGGTTCCGTCGCTCCCGTCGCCGCCGTTCTCACCGATGCCGCCCGGGCCCTCACTGATCACCGGCGCGTCGTCGCCGTCGTCGGCCGCCGGCGGGATGGTTTGCGCCGGCGGGTTGCCGCCGGTGCCGTCCACGCCGTTACCGCCAGCGCCGCCGTTGCCGCCGTTGCCGATCAGGCCGGCCGCCCCACCGGCGCCGCCGGCGCCGCCGTCTTGGGCGATGTCGCCGTCATCGGTCGTGACCACTTGGCCGTCGGCGCCGTTGCCGCCGTTGCCGCCGTTGCCGACGCCGGTGGCCGCAGCACCAGCCGTACCGTCGGCGGCGGTGGTGCTGCCGTCACCACTGACGCCACCGTTGCCGGCGCCACCGGCGGTACCCGCGTCTCCGGCGTTGCCACCGTCACCACCGCTGCCGGCGATCGCCCCGGTGCCTCCTGCCGCACCATTACCGCCGTCACCGCCATCACCGGCGTTTCCGGCAGCTCCACCGTTACCGCCGACACCGCCGGCACCCGCGGCACCGTCGCTGTATCCGTCGGCCTGCGCTACACCACCTGCACCGCCGGCACCGCCATCGGCGCCGGCACCGCCGTTACCGCCGCTGCCGCCGTCGGTGCCGTCATCGCCATCGGCTCCGCTACCGGCCTCGGCGTCGGCGCCGTCGGTGCCCTGAACGCCGTCGCCGCCGGCGCCGCCGTTCCCCCCGGCACCACCGGCGCCGCCGTTGCCACCATTACCGGCGTTGGTTCCGCCCGCGCCGCCGGCGCCGCCGGTGCCGCCGGCACCGCCGTCGGTGCCGTTTCCGCCGTTGATGCTGTCGACGGTGCCCGCGGCACCCGCTCCGCCGTTGGCGCCACTGCCGCCGTTACCGCCGTTACCGCCGTTGCCGTAGTTGCCGCCGTTACCACCGGCGCCGCCGGAACCGCCGGCAGCACCAGCGAGCGCATCCGGATCAGCGGCCGCGTCATAACCGGCGCCGCCGTTACCGCCGTTGCCAGAAACCGTCGCGGTGATGGAACCATCAGCGCCGGCATTCCCGTTGGTGCTGCCGGTTCCGCCCTCGCCACCGATACCAGCCACGGTGCCCGCGTCACCGCCGTCGCCGCCATCACCACCATCGGGGTTGGCCGCGGTACCGGCCGCACCATCGCCACCGTCACCACCGAGACCCACCGTGCCGCCGGCACCACCATCGCCGCCGACACCGACGATGCCATCAGCGCCACTGCCCTCATGATGCGCCGTACCGGCCGCACCACCATTGCCGCCGACACCACCGTTACCGCCGTTGCCGCCATTACCACCGTCGGCACCATCACCGGTGCCACCGTCGTCGAAGCTGCCATCCGCCCCGGTCGCCCCGGTACCACCAGTACCGCCCGCGCCGCCTTGACCACCGGCACCGCCGTTACCGCCGTTACCGAAGACCTCACCACCGGCACCGCCGACACCGCCGTTACCCCCGGCCGCACCCGCGCTACCCGTACCGCCGGTGCCATCGCCACCATCAGCGAACGAACCCGCCGCGCCCTGCATCCCCTGACCACCGACACCGCCGGCACCACCATTGCCGCCGTTGCCGCTGTGCGGCCCGGCGTTACCGCCATTGCCCCCCAGGCCACCGGCGGTGGCGGCATGGGTGGCGGTGGCGTCCAGGCCGTGTCCACCCACACCGCCGTCGCCACCGTTGCCGATGCCCAACTGGCCCATGCCGTCGCCACCGTTGCCCCCGGCACCGGCCAGCACCACATTGCCGTCGCCGTCGACGTAGGCGTCGCCACCGTTGCCGCCGGTGCCGCCATAACCCATCAAGCCGCCACCGGCCCCACCATCACCACCGGAACCGGCATACACGACATCATCGATGGTCACCGTCGAACCGGCCGCCGCATCACCACCGGTACCACCATTGCCGAACAACCCGGCCGCCCCACCATCAGAGCCATCGATGCCATCGCCGCCGTCACCGAACCACAAGCCACCGTCTTGGGCCTCCACCAGCACACCGTCATCGGTGATGTAGGCATCAGCACCGTTGCACAACACACCACACGAATCGGCCGTCGCGAACATCTGGTTCAGCGGATCCAGCCACCAGTCATTAGCCGAGTTGTCGATCACCGCCTGCATCGGGTCATAAAACGCCAGATACACCTGATCATCGAAAGCCACCCACGCACCCGGATCGGCGTTCAGCAACCCATCCCAGTCATCGAACGTGAAGGCCGCCGCACCGGGCACCTCGGTCGCGCTGTCCAGGTCGAACCAGGAGAACGGGTCGAACAAGTCGAAATCAGCCTGCGCCGGCGGCGCCACCGACGGCGCCATCCCGAACGCCA
>CAYNJD010000145.1:0-8193 GCA_964397355.1 uncultured Mycobacterium sp.
GCACGCTCATGATCGCGGCCAGCGAGTCGAACCGCAGGTCGATGTCCATCGACAGTCCGGGCACCCAGGACACCACGGTGCGGTGATCGTCGTCCGGACCGGTCGGCCAGTTGGCGACCACCCACACCAGCGATACCAGCGGGATCGCGCCCAGCGGGTAGAACGCCGCCCGCCCCCACCTGCGCACCAACTCCGGTGCTGCAGCCGCGCCGACGGTATGGGCAAGCAGTATCGCTAGCATCACGCTCCACGGGCCAATGTGATCAAGGCAATGAGATCAGTTCGGGTACAACACGTTTGATAACCAGGCGCCAGCCGGCACCTCAATCGATCGCGGCAACGACAGTGCAGGTCGAGCTACCGCTCAACCTGCACCGAATCTCCTACCGCAACTGACAACTCAAGTTTCTGCGGGAAAGCGGGCGAGCGCCATGGAATACGACCCCCATTCGGAGGGGGGCACAACCCCCATCAGGGCTCGATCAGGCCGGCTCTGATGGCGTAGCGGGTGAGCGCCAAGCGGTCGCGCAGGCCGAGTTTGTGCAGCGTGTTGGTGCGGTGGCGATCGACGGTCTTGGCGCTGATGCCGAGGGTCTTCGCGATTTCCCGCGCTGACAGGCCTTCGGCGATCAGCTTCAGCACTTCCTCTTCGCGCGGTGTGAGAATGTTGTCCGGCAACGCCTCACCTTGCCGTGTCCGGTGCAGGTAGTCCCGGATAAGCGCCGTCACCGCCCCGGCATACAGAAACGGCTCGCCGCGTATCGTCGCCCGACATGCCTCGAGCAGGTCGCGGTCGGCCACGGACTTCAGGACGTAGCCGGACGCGCCCGCCTTGAGCGCCTCGAAGAAGTACTGCTCGTTGTCGTGCATCGACAGCATCAGCATCCGCACGTGCGGATGGCTGCGGTTGATCTCCCGCGCGGCCTGCAGCCCGGTCATCCGCGGCATCGCGATGTCGAGAATCGCCAGGTCGACCGGGGTGTTCTGCAGCGCCGCGAGCGCCTCGGACCCGTCAGCCGCCTCCGCCACCACGCACAGGTCGGGTTCGGCATCCAGGATCATCCGCAACCCACTGCGCACCAGAGAGTGATCGTCGGCGAGCATGATGCGCGCCGGCTGTGTCGCCATCAATGGCCTCCCACGCTGCGCCGGGCCGGCACCACCAGCCTGACTTCGGTTCCCTCGTTGCTCGGGGACGTAATGGTCAGGTTGGCATGCACCAGCAGCGCGCGCTCGCGCATTCCGGTGATTCCCGCACCTTCGACGCTCACCCCGCCCCTGCCGTTGTCGGCGACCCGCAGCGTGAGCTCTCCTGCCGCGTCGATGTGCAAGTCCAGCCAAACCTTCTGCGCCCCGGAGTGGCGGGCGATATTGGTCAAGCTCTCCTGCGCGATGCGATAGCAGACCAGCCTGGAGTTGGGAGTCAGCTCGTCGGCTTGCGGGGCGATCTGTTTGACGACGTCGATACCGGTCGCGTGGGTGAACTGGTTGCACAACGCAAGCAGCGCGCTGCGCAAGCCGAGATCCTCCAACGCGTCCGGGCGCAGCCGTCGAGCGATCCCCCGTACCTCGTCGAGACTGCCGCGCACAATCTCTTGAGCGTATTCGAGGTCGCCGCGGTTTTCCTGCGGCGCAGCGTCGACGGCCCGCTTGAGGGTGAGCAGGGCCACCGTCAGTGTCTGGCCGATCTGGTCGTGCAACTCCCTGGCGATCCGCTGCCGCTCGTTCTCCTGCGCGGTCAGTGCCAGCGCGCTCGATGAGGCCCGCTCCGTTTCCAGCCGGTCAAGCATGGCGTTGAAGGATGCGATGAGGTGATGCAGGTCGTCACCGTCACCCGGGTCGTACACCCGGTCGCTGCGCCTGGGCGGATCGACTCGCCGCATTGACGCGGCGAGCCGATCCAGCGGGGCAAGACTCGAGCGCAACAACAGTGCGTTGGCGCCCACCACGATCGCCAGCCCGATCACCAGAACCGGGATCTCGGCCAGTTGGATACGTGACGACACTCTGGCCGGCGACATGGCGAGCACCAGCGTGCCGAAGGTGAATACCAAGCCGTTGATCAGGACGACCCGGCGAAACAAGCCGCGGGCGGGAGCCCTCGCTCGTCGCCGAAACCTATCGACGACCGCTGTCCAACGGCGCATACCACCACCATCGCCCCCCGGCACCGTGTTGTCCATACGGGTCGCGGAGGTCGTCGAATGGGTGTCAAACACCATGGCGACCGACCGATTCCGGCTCGGACAATGGTGTTACGTCCTTCAGCAGCGTCGACGCCGACGACGCGCATGCCTACCCCGGGGGTGTCGAGCGCACGGGTGCAGCGGTGGGCAGATTGATCGAAGGATCAAAGGCGACAACGACCCAAGACCGGAGGAACGCGACTGCAATGAACCGCATCACCGGCGCACACCTTGACTACCGGTAGCTGAACAATGGATTTCGCGGCATTACCACCGGAAGTCAACTCCGGTCGCATGTATACCGGTGCCGGTCCGGGGCCGATGCTTGCCGCTGCCACGGCGTGGGACGGGTTGGCGACCGAACTGCATGTGGCGGCGACAGCTTACGAATCCGTGGTGTCCGAGCTGACGAGCGGGCCGTGGTTGGGGCCCTCGTCGGTGGCGATGGCGGCATCGATCACCCCGTTCGTGACCTGGTTGAACGCCACCTCCGCCCAGGCCGAGAAGACCGCCACCCAGGCCAAGGCGGCGGTGGCCGCCTATGAGGCCGCGTTCACCATGACGGTGCCCCCACCGGTGATCGCGGCCAATCGTGTCCAGTTGATGACACTGCTGGCCACCAACATCCTGGGGCAGAACGCCGCGGCGATCGCGGCCACCGAGGCCCAGTACGGCGAAATGTGGGCCCAGGATGCCACCGCGATGTATAGCTACGCGTCGCTGTCGCAGACCGCCACCGAACTGGAGCCCTTCCAGCCGCCGCCGCAAACCGCCAACCCCGCCGGCCCACTCCACGGTTCGGAGGCCGCCGGACTGAACTCAGCCGCCAACACAGCCCAGACGCTGCCGTCAAAGCTGGCTTCGGCGTTGCCCGGCTCGTCGGAAGCCGCATCGCCGCTCCCGGCCATGCCGGCGCAGGCCGACGTGCCGACGGGGTTCTTCGACTGGTTGGGCGTTGCCGCCGACGAGGTGGGCATCGGCATCGCCCTGCCGTTGTCGATTCTCGGCGTCTGGCTGGCGGGCGCCGCAATGCATTTCGCCGAGCTGGACTCCCGCGAGATCTTCGACACCCAGGATCTGCTCCGCGGCGGTCAGCAGAGCATCGCCGACGCCCTGGGCCAATTGGGCCTGGATGTGGACTTGCCGTCGACCGAGAATCTTCGGGTGCCCCATGCCTCGGTCGTCGCGGCCATGGGCGACGCGTTCCCGCTCGGGTCGCTCTCGACGCCGCTGAGTTGGGCCGAGGCCGCCCCGGACATCCGCCACGCCAGTTTCGCGACGCCACTGAGCAGCGGCGCCGCCGCCTCGCCCGCCGGGCTGGGAACCGCGTTCGGCCAGATGGCGCTGGCCGGCATGGGCGGCAGCGCGTTGGCCGGGGCCATCAACCAGAACCGCGGCGACCAGGGCAAATCGACCGCCGCCAAGGAGACGACGCGGGTAGCCGCGCAATCAACCGAGACGCCGACTCCGGCGCCTGCAGCACAATCTCCGGCAAGCTCGGTGATCGAACTGGCGGCCGGGATCCGCGAACTCGGCCAACTTCACGACGCCGGATACCTCACCGAAGCGGAGTTCGCCGAACAGAAGCAGCGGCTACTGGGGCGGTGAGCGTCAGCGGCGCCGCGACCGCAGATAGTCGCCGACCACCGCCGCACCCAGGCCGTCGAGTTCGGGTACCACCACCCGGCCGGCGACCCGCCGCGCCACCTGGTCGATGAACCGGGCCAGCCCGGGATCGTCACCGAGCCGGAAGATGGTCACCTGCGCGCCGAGCCGGGCCACGTCGTCGAAGCCCTTCACGGTGTGGGCGATAGTCCGCGGGTGCGGCGGGTAATCGAAGAACACCGATGCTCCGCCGCCGTTGAAATCCTCCAGGTGCGCGGTCGGTTCCCCGTCGGTGACCACCAGCACCACCGGCTGGGCGTTGGGGTGCCGGCGCAGGTGCCGTCCGGCCAGCGCCAGCGCATGATGCAGGTTGGTGCCCTGTTCGTAGACGCCCTCCAGCCCCGTCAGCTCGGCAGCGGTCACGGTGCGGGCGTAGCGCCCGAATGCGATGATCTGCAACGCATCCGAACGAAACCGGGTGCTGATCAGATGGTTCAACGCCAGCGCCGTGCGCTTCATCGGCAGCCAGCGGTTGTCCATCACCATCGAGAACGACGTGTCCACCAGCAGCGCGACGGCAGACTGCGTGCGGGTCTCGGTCTCGGACACCTCGACGTCGTCGACGCTGATCGACAGCCGGCCGCCGGCGGCGTAACCGCTCGGATCGGCGACCTCCCGCAGCACCGCATTGGTCAGGGTGCGGGTGACGTTCCACGGCTCGGTGTCACCGAACTGCCAGGGCCGGGTCGCGCCGGTCAACTCGCCGGCCGCCCCGGCGCGGCGGTGGTCGCGTTCGCCGCGGCGCCCGGACAATTGGCGCGCCACATCCCGCAGCGCGGTCTCACCGAGGCGGCGCATCGCCTTGGGCGACAGCCGCCACTGCCCGTCGGAGCTGCGATCCAGGAATCCCTGATTGAGCAGTGCCCGTTCCAGCTCCGCCAGCGCCCGCGCATCGACGGCGGCCTGGTCGCCGAGCTGGCGGGCCAGCGCGTCCAGGTCGACATCGTCCATGCTCGCGCCGGGATAAGCCTGCGACAGCTGCTCCGCCAACTGCTCGAGCTCGGCGATGTCGCTCAACGCCTGGGCGCCCTCGCCCATGCCGAGCGGGTTGTTGCCGGAGAACTCCGACGAGCCCTCCCAGTCCTCGCCGGGCCGGGCCGCCTGCAGGTGCGCGTCCAAGCGCCCCAGCGCCTGCTGCAACGCCGGCGAGCCGAATGCCTGCTCCGCCAACGCATCGAGCTCGGCGCGCTGCTCGGCGGACAGGCTGTTGCGGAAGCGCTGCGCCGCGGCGGCCCGCTGGGCCAGCGAGTCCAGCAGCTCCTCGACGTTCTGCGGGTTCTCCGGGAAGAACTCGCCATGCTTGTTCATGAAGTCCTGGAAATCCTGGGCGGAGTCCTGTCCTTTGGCGTGCTTGTCCAGCAACTCGTTGAGGTCATCCAGCATCTCGGTGACCCGCTGCCGGTCTTCGTCGGTGGCGCCTTCCAGCGCCTGCTTCATGCCGGCGAAGCGCTGGTCGAGCATCTCGCGGCCGAGCAGGTCCCTGATCTTCTCGTAGGACTCTCGCGCCTCGCCGCTGCGCCAGTTGTAGTCGGCCAGTTCCTGCACCGCCTTGGCCGGTGATGGCGACAACGCCTCGATCTGCATCTCGGCGAACCGGGCGTCGTCGTCGAGCGCACGGGCCAACTCTTTGCGTTCGGCCAGCACCGCCTCGTCGAGCAATTTTTTGACCTCGGCCAGGGTGCCGTCCAAGTTGTTGCGGCGCAGCAGTTCCCGACGCCGCCGTTGCGCCTCGGCAGCCAGCCGGTCGGCACCGGTCATGGTCTTGGTGCCGCGCCGCAGCAGCTCCTGCAACGCCCGCCGGGGCGACGTCCCCTCCATCACGTCGCGCCCGATCTCCTCCAGCGCCTCGGCCAGGTCGACCGGCGGCGCCAACGGATCCGGCCCACCGGTGTAGGCCGAATAACGTAGCGAGTGGCCCTTAAAGGATTCAGCCATAGACCGTTTCGCCCTCGTCGGCGGTCTTGTCGATGCGTTTGGCCAAATACAGTGCCTCCAAGGCCAACTCGAGTGCCGCGGCGCGTTCGCCCTCGGATTCGGCACCGAGACGCTGTGCGATGGCGTCGATGACCGGCAGATCCGGCAGCGCGGCCAGCACCGCCTTGGCCGACACCCGCTCGCCCGTCGTCACCGTCGCGTTCTCGACCGCGGCCACCAGCGGACCGACGTCGATACCACCCAGCGCCCTCGATGCGGTGTCGGCGGTGGCCCGGCGCAGCAGGTGCTCCAGCACCGCCTGCTCACGGCCCTCCTCACCGGACTCGAACTCCAGCTTGCCGCGCAGCACGTCGACGATGGTGGCCAGATCGACCACCCGGGCCACCGGGTCGGTTTCGCCGAGCACCGCACCGCGGTGCCGCGCCGAGGCCGCCACCGTCTCCGCGGCGGCGATCGCGAACCGCGCCGACACCCCGGAACGCTGATCCACCGACCGCGACTCGCGCAGGTAGCGCGCGAAGCGGGCCAGCACCGCCAACAGGTAGTCCGGCACCGCCGCGCTCAGGTGGGCTTCCTGGACGATCACGCCGACCTCGGCGTCGAGCTCCAGCGGGTAGTGGGTGCGGATCTCGGCGCCGAATCGGTCCTTGAGCGGGGTGATGATGCGGCCGCGGTTGGTGTAGTCCTCCGGGTTGGCGCTGGCCACCACCAGCACGTCCAACGGCAGTCGCAGCGTGTAGCCGCGGACCTGGATGTCGCGTTCCTCCATCACGTTGAGCATCGCGACCTGGATGCGTTCGGCGAGGTCGGGCAGCTCGTTGACCGCGACGACGCCGCGGTGCGCGCGCGGGATCAACCCGTAGGCGATGGTCTCGGGATCACCGAGGCTGCGACCCTCGGCGACCTTGATCGGGTCGATGTCGCCGACCAGGTCGGCCACCGACGTGTCCGGGGTGGCGAGCTTCTCGGTGTAGCGCTCGCTGCGGTGCCGCCAGGCCACCGGCAGCTCATCACCGAGTTCGGCGGCGCGCCGGATCGACTCCGGGGTGATCGGCGAATAGGGGTGCTCGCCGAGTTCGGCGCCCGCGATCACCGGCGTCCACTCGTCGAGCAGGCCGGTCAGCGCCCGCAGCAGCCGGGTCTTGCCCTGACCGCGCTCGCCGAGCAGCACGATGTCATGGCCGGCGATCAGGGCTCGCTCGAGTTGCGGCACCACGGTGTCGTCGAATCCGAAGATGCCGGGCCAGATGGCCCCGGTGTCGTCGCCGTCGGCGAGGCGGGCCAGCAGGTTCTCGGCGATCTCCTGCTTGACCCCCCGTTCACGGTGGCCGGCGGCACGCAGCTCGCCGAGGGTTGAGGGCAGATCGTGCGGGGTGTTCAGCGCGGTCACCACTCCACGCTACGACGGGCGCGGTAGTCCGTCACGGCGTCCGGCTTCATCTCGAGGCCAGATACCCGATACCCTGGGTACCGTGAACTCATCGGATTGGCGCGATCGACCTGCTCAGACGTATTTCGGTCCGGCCTCCTGGCAGGCTCGGCTGCTGGCCGTGGCGGCGGCGGTCTTCCTGCGCACCTCGATCGCCGTGTTGACGGTCATCGGCATGGTCGTCAACCGGTTCTGGCCGGCCGCCCTGCAGCGTGCCCGCCTCGACCTCATCGACCAGCCGATGCGCTACATCCGGGCGCTGCCGGGCACCGAGGTCACACCGGAGCGGCTGACCGACTGTCCGGCGGAATGGGTGGTGGCCCCGGCCGCCCGCGACTCGGACCGGGTGATCGTCTACTTCCACGGTTCGGCGCTGGTGACGCTGGGCCTCAATTCGCACCGCCGGTTCGCCAGCAAGCTGTCGGCGGCCACCGGCGCGAAGGTGTTCAACGTCGGTTACCGGCTGGCTCCGCTGGCGGGCTTCGAGGAGGCCACCGCCGACGGGCTGTGCGCCTACCGGCATGTGATCGAGGCCGGGTTCACCGCGGATCGTATTGTGCTGGCCGGTGATTCGGCCGGCGGGCTGATGGCGGTGAACACCGCCCTGACGGTGCGCGACGCGGGCCTGCCGGTTCCCGCCGGTCAGGTGTTGATGTCGCCGCTGACGTCGTCGGACATGGAGATCAAGCGGCAGGCGGCACGCGCCCACCGCGACCCGTTCTTTCCGTTCATGGCGTTCATGTTCATCTACCGCGTCTTCGCCACCGTGAACGGCACCCGCGAGCTGCCGGTGATGCCCCCGGAAGCCGAATTGCCGGGCCTGGGGCCGTTTCTGCTGCAGGTCGCCAACAACGAGATGCTGCGCAACGACACCTTCGTACTGGCCGACAAGCTGACCGCCGCCGGGGTGCCGAACTGGGTGCAGGTCTGGGACCGGGCGCTGCACATGTTCCAGCTCAGCTTCGACTTCAACCCCGA
>CAYNJD010000146.1:0-8026 GCA_964397355.1 uncultured Mycobacterium sp.
CACGACGAGGTGTTCTCCTCGCACGAGAACACCTCGCTGATCCGGACGAGCACCACCACCAACCCGGAGGTCCACGAAGCCTCCCGCAACAACGTGATGCTGTTCCTCGACGGACCGCAACACGCCAAGTTGCGGCGCATCGTCTCCCGCGGGTTCACCCCGCGGGTGGTCGCCGGGATGCGCGAATCACTCGACCGCCAGGCGCGGGAGATCGTCACCGCCGCCGCCGAGCGCGGCGCCGGCGAGTTCGTCACCGATGTGGCCTGCCGGCTGCCGCTGGCGACCATCTGCGAGCTGATCGGGGTGCCCGACGACGAGCGGCAGCACGTCTTCGACTGGAGTAACCGGCTGGTCGCCGGCGGCAGCGGCGACGAGGCCGCCACCGCCGACGCGATGCAGGCCTCCGCCGAGCTGCTGGGCTACGCCTACCAGCTGGCCGAAGACCGCAAGGCCCGGCCGCGCGAGGACATCGCGACCGCCCTGGTCACCGCAACGATCGACGGCGAGGGGCTGACCGCACTGGAATTCGGCTACTACGTGATGATGCTGATGGTGGCCGGCAACGAGACGACCCGCAACGCCACCTCGCAGGGGATGCTGGCGTTTTTCGACTACCCCGACCAATGGCGGCTGTTCGTCGAGGACCGCCCGCCGACCATGGTCGATGAGGTGGTCCGCTGGGCCACCCCGGTGATCTCCTTCCAGCGCACGGCGCTGCGCGACGTCGACCTCGGTGGGGTGCGCATCGCCAAGGGCCAGCGGGTCGGGATGTTCTACGGTTCGGCCAACTACGACGAAGAGGTGTTCGACGACCCGTTCACGTTCGACATTCTGCGAAGCCCCAATCCGCACTTGGGTTTCGGGGCGCCGGGTGCCCACTATTGCATCGGGGCGAACCTCGCCCGGATGCAGATCAACCTCGTTTTCGGCGCGCTGGCCGACATCATGCCCGACATCCGCCCCCTCGATGACGGGGTGCGCTCCGAACTGCCCTGGATCAACGGGATCGATTCGCTGCCGGTGCAGTTCGCGCAATCGCCGTGAAACCGCAGCGGCGCTATTGCTCGATGATCACCGGGTCGCCGATGTTCACCCGGTCGAAGTACCACTCCGCGTCCGTGGGGCTCAGGCCGACGCAGCCGTGACTGACGTTCTCCACACCGAGTGAGCGAAGCGCCCAGGGTGCCGAGTGGACGTAGAGCCCGCGCCGGCTGATACGCACGGCCTGCTCGACCTCGAAGTGGTAGCCCTCCGGGTCGTCGACCGGGATGCCGACGCTGCTGGAGTCCATCAGGACCTTGCGATCCTTGGCCAGCACGGTGTAACGGCCTACCGGAGTGGGGAACTCGGACTTGCCCATGGTGGCGGGCAGCACCCCGTCCTCGCCCCAGTGCGGGCGGTGGTGGGGTGCCGGCAGCGGTCCGGCATCCTCGCCGTCGACGGTGACGGTGAAGGTGTGCGCCGACAGGTTGGCGACGCCCACCACCTGCGGGCCGGTTTTGAAGTCGGCGGAGCGCTTGCCCACCGACAGCGCCACGGTGCTGTGCGCCGGCCAGTAGCGGTCGGGAACCCAGTGCAGCTCGTTGGAGTCGGCCCACTGATAGGTGCCGGTCATGTGCGGGGTGGTGCGCACCGGAACTTGGCGCTCGGCCGCCCGGCGGTCGAGCACCGGCGCGGCGAACGTCACCACGACCGGGTGCGCCACGCCGACCACCGCGCCCGACGCCGGTTGGATCGACACGATGCCGCCGGGCGATTGGGAGGCGGCCGAACCCGATCCGGGCGGCGTTACGACGGTGGCAACCGCGATGCCCACCACCACTACTGCTGAGCGCACCGATTTCCACATCGTCGGCGTACCTTCCCGAAGAAATAACTAGGTTTCGCGTTGATGGTAAAGAGATTCGGAGCGTGAACCTCGGTATCGATACCCACGACTCGGTCAAGGCTTCATTAAGGTTTGGCCACGACGGGCCGGGAACCGCCGGACTACGCGGCGAAACCGGGAAGCAGCTCGAGAGCCAGCCCCCGCACCGGCACGTGGGCGTCCAGCTGAGCCAGGATCGCGGCCGTCGTTCCGACGACCCGCGCCAGCATGGCCAGGTTGGGCGGCAGATCCAGTTGGCGTGCCGTCTTGATCTGGTGAACCGACTGTTCGAGTTGGACGGCGGTCAGCTTCTGCAGCCACTGACGGCTGAAGTGGAACACCTCGGGCGCGACCGGTTCGACGTAGCGGCGCACCATCTCGTCGATCTCCTCGATGGAGATCTGCTCGCCCGGCTGGATGAAACCGGCCTTCTCCAACGTGGGTAGCAGCAGGTCGTAGTTGGACTGACCGGCGAACCGCAGTGCCATCCCCAGCTCCACCGGCAGGCCGTCGGGCAGTGGTGCCACCGCACCGAAGTCGATGACACCCATCCGGCCGTCGGGCAGCAGCATGAAATTGCCCGGGTGGGCGTCACCGTGCAGCATCCCCACCCGGGCCGGCGCGTCGCCGATCAGCTCGACCAGCCGGGTGCCCAGCAGGTCGCGCTGCTCGGCGGTGCCGGTGGCGATGATCTGTGCCATGCCGATGCCGTCGATCCACTCCTGGATCACCACCTTGGGGGCGCTGGCCACCACGTGCGGCACCGCGAAGTGCGGGTGGCCGGCGTACGCCTTGGCGAACGCCCGCTGGTTGTCGGCCTCCTGCCGATAGTCCAGCTCCATGTCGGCGCGTTCGATCAGCTCCTCGACGATGCCCTGCACGTCGGCGCCGGGGGCGAGCGGCTTGAGCACCGCAGTCAGCCGCCGCAGCGTCTTCAGGTCGGCGCGCAGCGCCTCGTCGGCGCCGGGATACTGGATCTTGACGGCCACCGGCCGCCCGTCGGCCCACACCCCCCGGTGCACCTGCCCGATGCTGGCCGCGGCGACCGGTTCGTCGTCGAAGTCGCTGAACCGTTCCCGCCACTTGGTGCCCAGCTGGGCGTCGAGCACCCGGTGCACTTTGGCCGCCGGCAGCGGCGGGGCGTCCTTCTGCAGCTTGGTCAGCGCCTCCCGGTAGGGCTCGCCGAATTCCGCGGGCACCGCGGCCTCCAAGACCGAGAGCACCTGGCCGACCTTCATGGCGCCGCCCTTGAGCTCACCGAGGACGGTGAACATCTGCTCGGCGGCCTGCTCCATGAGTTCGGCGGTGACTTCGTCCTTCGACTTGCCGGCCAGCCGTTTGCCGAAACCGAGAGCGGCCCGGCCTGCGAAGCTCAGCGGCAGGCCGGCCAGCTTGGCATTGCGCGCCGCCCCCCTGCGGGTAATGTCAGCCACGTCTCGATCATGCCCGACGATTCCGGTCCGGGTCAGCAGCACCGTCCACCGGGGTCGGTGTCGTAGCGCCGCCGCCAGTAGTCGCGCTCGGAGAGCACCGGTTCGCCGGGATGGGCCCGCCGGCGATATTCCAGGTAGTGGCGGTAGTGGTTGTCGCCCAGCAGGGTCGCCCAGTACCAGCCGACATGGCGCGCGGCCCGGACTAGTCCGCTGGCAGGGCGTCCCATTGGGCCTGCACCTTTCGCTCGGCGGGGGTGGGGATGAGTCCGGCCGGCGCGAACCGCCGGGACGGCGTCGGCGGTGCCTCGGTGGTGCGATCAGCGCCGCGAAGCGCTTTGCATGACACCGCAATTCCGGCCACGAACACCACCGCGACCACGGCGGCGAAGACGATCGACAGGCCGCCCTGGATGAAGGTGTTGCGGACCACGTCGTGCAACTGCGCCGGGTCGGCCGCCGAACCGAACGATGTCTCACCGGCCCGTTCGGCGGCCCGGTAGGCGGAGTGCTGCGTCCAGTAGCCCACCCGTGGATCAGCCGAGAAGATCTTCTGCCACGACGCCGTCATGGTGACGGCCAGATCCCACAGCAGCGGAATACCCGGTATCAGTGCCCATTTCAGGCCCGAACCGCCCCGGCCCCGCTTGACGACGATCACGGTCACCACGGTCAGGGCGATAGCTGCCAGCAATTGGTTGGCGATCCCGAACAGCGGGTACAGGGTGTTGATGCCGCCGAGTGGATCAGTCACCCCCATCAACAGGATCGACCCCCACCCGGCCACCACCGCCAGGCTGGCTGCCCACGCCCCGATGCGCCAACTCGGATCGGCCAGTCGGCGCAGCGGGCCGCCGGCGTTGCTCAGCGCGTCGGAGAGCATGAACCGGGCCACCCGGGTTCCGGCGTCGACCGTGGTCAGGATGAACAGTGCCTCGAACATGATCGCGAAGTGATACCAGAACGCTTTGAGGCCCGGCCCGCCGAACACCCGCCCCAGCACATCGGCCATCCCCAGCGCCAGCGTCGGGGCCCCGCCGGTGCGCGACACGATCGAGGACTCACCGACAGCGGCGGCGGCGGCGCTGATCTGCTCGCCGGTCACCGGCGTCCCGGCGAGGCCAAGCCCGTTGACGTAGCCGGCGGCAGTTGCGGGGGTCCCGCCGGTCGCGGCGACCGGAGCATTGAGGGTGAAGAACAGGTGCTGGTCCAGAATGCAGGCGGTGATCAGGGCCATCACCGCCACGAACGATTCGGTGAGCATGCCGCCGTAGCCGATCAGCCGCATCTGGCTCTCTTTTTCCAGCAGCTTCGGGGTGGTGCCGGAGGCGATCAGCGAATGAAAACCCGACAGCGCACCGCACGCGATCGTGATGAACAGGAACGGGAACAGCGAGCCGGCGAACACCGGCCCGTCGCCGGTGTGCGCGAACGATGAGACGGCGGGAGCGGCCATCATCGGTTGCGCGATCAGGATGCCGACGGCCAGCAGCGCGATGGTGCCGACCTTCATAAACGTCGACAGGTAGTCGCGCGGTGCCAGCAGCAACCACACCGGCAGCACCGAGGCGGCGAAGCCGTAGCCGATCACACACCACGACAACGTGACCGGAGACAACGTGAACCATGCGGCACCCCAGGATGTTTCGGCAACCCACCGGCCGGACGCGACGGCGACCAGCAGCGCGACGACGCCGATCAGCGACACCTCGGATACCCGGCCGGGCCGTAGGAACCGCAGGTAGCACCCCATGAACAGCGCGATCGGGATCGTCATCGCGATGGAGAACACCCCCCACGGACTGACCGCCAGCGCGCGCACCACGATCAGCGCCAGCACCGCGATCAGGATCACCATGATGACCAGCACGCCGATGATCGCGGCGGCGCCGCCGATGACGCCGAGTTCCTCGCGGGCCATCTGCCCGAGTGAGCGGCCACGTCGCCGCGTCGAGCACCACAGCACCAGGTAGTCCTGCACACAGCCGGCCACCACCGCGCCGATCACGATCCAGATGGTGCCCGGCAGGTAGCCCATCTGAGTGGCCAGTACCGGGCCGACCAGTGGGCCGGCGCCGGCGATCGCGGCGAAATGATGGCCGAACAGCACCCGCCGGTCGGTCGGCAGGTAGTCGGTGCCGTCCTCGAAGATCTCCGCGGGAGTGGCGTGCTCGTCGCGGGGGCGCACGATCTTGCGCTCGATAAGCCTTGCGTAGCAGCGGAATCCGAAGATGTAGGTACACACCGCGGCGACCACGAACCACACCGCGTTCACCGATTCGCCGCGCGCGAACGCGATCAGTGCCCACGCCACCGCGCCGACGACGGCGAGCGTGCCGAACAACAGCTTGTGGCGTGCGGAGATCGGGGAGTGGTCGATAATGGCGACAGCGGGCAGATCGGGATCGGTGTGCAGGTAGGTCACCGGGCCATCGCGTCGTTCGATGACCGCCGGCGCGGTCGGTGCGGCCACGGGTACCTCCTTTCCGGCCTGCCGGATGCCCGAGTGGCAGCGGTTTCCGAGCGGAACGATAACTTGTTCCTGAGACTCAAGTACTTGCTTAAAGGAGTTCGCATGGAGATCAGCGGCAAGAAGGTCGTTGTCGTCGGTGGTGCCTCGGGGATGGGCCGGGCCACCGCGGAGTTGCTGGCGTCCCGCGGCGCCAGCGTCGCGGTGCTGGACCGGGAGGGTTCAGAGGGCAAAGAGGTAGCGGCCGGGCTGCCGGGCGGGGCCGGCGCGTTCTACCCGGTTGACGTCACCGACTTCGCCGGCACCGAAGAGGTGCTGGGGAACGCCGTCAAGGCCCTGGGCGGCCTGCACGTCATCGTGACCACCGCCGGCGGCGGCATCGCCAAGCGCACGCTGTCGAAGTCCGGGCCGCACGACCTGGAGTCGTTCCAGTCGGTCGTCGACCTCAACCTCGTCGGTACGTTCAACATCAGCCGGCTCGCGGCGGCGCACATGAGCGTCAACGAGCCCGAAGACGAGGAGCGCGGGGTCATCATCAACACCGCGTCGATCGCGGCGTTCGAGGGTCAGATCGGCCAGGTCGCCTACACCGCCGCCAAGGCCGGCATCGCCGGGATGTGCCTGACCATGGCCCGTGACCTGGGCTCGATGGGCATCCGGGTGCTGGCGATCGCCCCCAGCCTGTTCGCCACCGGGCTGACCCAGGGCATCCCGGATGAGTACGCCAGCGCCCTGACCAAGGATGCGGCGTTCCCCAAGCGGCTCGGCCGCCCGGAGGAGTACGCCAAACTGGTCGCCGCCGTCGTCGACAATCCGATGCTCAACGGGCAGTGCTTGCGGCTCGACGCCGGGCAGCGGTTCGCTCCCAAGTAGACAACACTCCAGGAGGCCTCCAATGGGCATTGCAGTCACCGACGACCACCGCGAACTGGCCGAGGTGGCCCGCGGTTTCTTGACCGCGCAGCAGGCGCGTTCGGCGGCTCGTGCGCTGCTGGATGCCACCGAGGAGGCCCGCCCGCCGTTCTGGGGTGAACTGGCCGCACTGGGCTGGCTGGGCCTGCACATCGACGAGGCGCACGGCGGCTCGGGCTTCGGGCTGCCCGAGCTGGTGGTGGTGATCGAGGAACTGGGCCGGGCGGTGGCGCCGGGGCCGTTCGTGCCCACGGTCATCGCCTCGGCGGTGATCGCCGCCGCCGGCACCCCCGAACAGCAGGCTCGGCTGCTGCCCGGGCTGATCGACGGCTCGAAGACCGCCGGTGTGGGCCTGGCCGGGTCGGTGGCCCTCGACGGCGGGGTGGCCTCCGGTGACGCCGGGGTGGTGCTGGGCGCCGGGCTGGCCGACCTGCTGCTGCTGGCGGCCGGCGACGACGTGCTGGTGCTGGAGCGTGACCGGGCCGGGCTCAACGTCGATGTGCCCGGCAACCTCGACCCGACCCGGCGGTCGGGGCGGGTCACGCTGACCGGTGTCGGGGTGAGCGCCGACGACACGCTGGCCGGCGCGCGGGAGTCGGCGCTGGCCCGGGCACGGGTGCTGCTGGCGGCCGAAGCGGTCGGCGGCGCGGCCGACTGCACCGACTCGGCGGTGGAGTACGCCAAGGTGCGCGAACAGTTCGGCCGCACCATCGCCACCTTCCAGGCGATCAAGCACCACTGCGCCAACATGCTGGTCGCCGCGGAGGCGGCCACCGCGGCGGTGTGGGACGCCGCCCGCGCCCACGGGGAAGACGAGTTCGCCTTCCGGCTGGCGGCCGCGGTAGCGGCCACCCTGGCGTTGCCCGCCTACGTGCGCAACGCCGAGCTGAACATCCAGGTGCACGGCGGTATCGGCTACACCTGGGAACACGACGCCCATCTGCAACTGCGCCGCGCCCTGGCGGTGCAGGCGTTGTTCGGCGGGGACGCACCGCCGCTGGCGGTATTCGAGAGCGCCGCCGCCGGCATCACCCGGGCCAACAGCCTGGACCTGCCGCCCGAAGCCGAGGAGCTGCGTACCCGGATCCACGCCGACGCCGCGGAGATCGCGGCATTGGGGCCCGAAGACCAGCTGGACCGGCTGATCGCGACGGGGTATGTGATGCCGCACTGGCCCAAACCGTGGGGCCGGGCCGCCGACGCCGTCGAGCAGCTGGTGATCGAGCAGGAGTTCACCGCCGCCGGCGTCCAGCGCCCCGACTACTCGATCACCGGCTGGGTGATCCTGACCCTGATCCAGCAGGGCACCGACTCGCAGATCGAGCGGTTCGTGGAGAAGGCGCTGCG
>CAYNJD010000147.1:0-7964 GCA_964397355.1 uncultured Mycobacterium sp.
CCATCCCGGAGCCGCCGCCGACCAGTGCCGCGACGCTGGAACTGTGGTGCGGCGCGATGAACGGCGGCCGGGTGATCAGCGGCGCGCTGCCGGACAACATGCCGGCAACCGAGTGAATCGCGGTGACCTCCAGTGACTCGCTTTCGGTCAGCGACGGTAGTAGGCCCGGAAGCCGTTGGGCCAGCATGGTTTTGCCGATTCCGGGCGGACCGGTGAGCATCAGATGGTGAGACCCGGCCGCGGCCACCTCGACGGCGAACCGGGCTTGGGCCTGACCGACCACCTCGGCGAGATCCGCCGCCGGCTCCACGACCGGAGGCACCGTGGTGATCCGCTCCTGCAGCCGTGCCGACCCGTCCAGCCAGCCGCACAGCCCGCCCAGCGTCGCCACGCCGTAGACGTCGATACCGTCGACCAGGCTGGCCTCGGCGAGGTTGTCCACCGGCACCACCGCGCATGCCCAGCCATCGTTTCTGGCGGCCAACACCGCGGGAAGCACCCCGCGCACCGGCCGCACCCGACCGTCCAGCGCCAGTTCGCCGAGCAGTACCGCCTTCTCCAGCCGCGCCCAGGGGCTGCCGCGATCCGCCGAGAGTACCGCGGCCGCCAGCGCCAGGTCGTAGACCGAACCCACCTTCGGCAGCGTCGCCGGGGACAACGCCAGCGTCAGTCGGGCCTGCGGCCAGTTCTGCCCGCTGTTGGTGATCGCGGCCCGCACCCGATCGCGCGATTCCTGCAGTGCGGCATCGGGCAACCCCACCAGGTGCACGCCTGGCAGCCCCGAGGCGATGTCGGCCTCGATCTCGACGATCAGGCCGTCCAGGCCGCACACCGCGACCGAGTACGCCCGACCGAGTGCCATCAGCCGACCCCCCGCAGGTGGGTGATCTCCGGGGTGCGGCGGCGCCCGATGCGCACCCCGATCACATCCAGGCGGACCTCGTCCCAGCGGGATTCCTGACCGGCGAGCCAGATCCCGGCCAGCCGACGCAACCGGCGTACCTTCTCGGGAGGCACCGCGTATGCCAACCCGCCGAAACCGTCACCAGTGCGGGTCTTGACCTCGACGAAGACCACGGTGCGCGTGTCCGGTGCGGTGGCGATCACATCCAGTTCGCCGTGGCGGCAGCGCCAGTTGCGGGCCAGGATCGCCCACCCCCGCCCGGTCAGGTAGTCGACGGCCAGCTGCTCCCCCAGCGCCCCCAGCTCGGCACGAGTCATGGTTGTCATGCCGGTCAGGTTCGGCCACCGCACCGACAGCGTCGAGCCGCGTCCCGCCGAAAACGGCGGTACCGCAGTGGGTTGTCCCCAATCGCGACTTCATCCACAGCCGCCGGGGAACAGCGATCAGGGATGGTGTCCGCACGGGCGGTCAGGCGGCGCGGAAGGCACTGCAGATGATTTTCCCGTAGAACTCACCGAGATCGTCAGCGGTCCAGTCGTTTTCCGGGTCGAGCAGTGACCGCGACGCGGCCTCGCTGGACGACATGAACAGTTCGATGAGCACCGGAAGTTTGCGGTCCAGGTCGGCGGTGTGCCACCACTTGTCCAGCGCGGGGCCGATCCAGCGCGTCGCACTGGCAGCCACGGCATGCCGGGCGGTGGCGATCACGTCGGCCACCGACGGGTCGGGGTTGGCCGCGAAAATGAGCCGCCAGGTATCGGGATGTTCCTCGACGGTTCGCAGCAGCGCCCGGTAGCCGGCGACAAATGCCGCCTGGGGGTCGTCGCCGCGCGCGACGTGCAGTGCCTCGAGCAGGCCCCGCACGATCACATCGCGTTCGCGTTCGACCAATGCCTCGATCAACACCACCCGATCGGCAAAGCAGGAGTACACCACCGGGCGTGTCACCCCAAGTCGTTCGGCGATCGAACCGATGGTCACCGCGGTGATACCGGCCGAGGCCGCGATCGCCAGCGCGGCGTCGAGCACCTGGGGCCGGCGGCGTTCGGGTCCGAGATGGGCTGCCCGCTCACGGGCCGACGCCGGTACGGCAGCAGTCACCACATCAATGTAGCAAGATCCTTCAACTCTGTACAATTTCCCTACATTGTTGTAGAATTACCGCCCATGTCAGCGCCGTTGACGGCAGGGGTCTTCATACCGCGCTGGTCGCGTCGCCCCAACCTCGCCGCCGGCATCGCCATTGCCGGCAGCTGCGTCATCGCCGCTGCCGGGTTGACTGCCCCCGTGCCCGGTGGGCAATTTCGTGCGGTGCGGCTCGCCAGCAGCGATGCCGCAGGCTCCCCGCTCGGTGAGAGCACCGCATTGATCGTCGGCGCGAGCGGGCTTCCCACACCGCCGCCGGGCTACATCGCCGCCGCCGACGATCTCTATCTTCACCTCGGTGACGGCGCCGAGCTACAGGCGGTTACCACGCCGGAGTCATTCTGGCCGTTGACCGGTGTTTTGAACCTCAGCACCGACGAGTCGATCGCCCGGGGCGGCCGGATTCTGGCCACCGCCATCGAGAACCAGATCGCCGCCGGCAATACCAGCGCTACCAACCCACTGTGGGTCTTCGGTTATTCGCAAGGCGCCAACGTCGAGACGGCCGCGATGCAGCAGATCCATGCCGACGGCGTTGCTGCCGATGAAGTCCACTTCGTGATGCTGGGAAATCCCGCAAACCCCGACGGCGGCTTCTTGTCGCGCTTCGCCGTCGACATCGACGGCGCCAAGCCCACCGTGCCCGGTCTGGGCATCACGTTCAGTGGCGCCACCCCCGCGGATCTGTACCCGACCGACATCTACACCTACGAATACGACGGCTTCGCCGACTTCCCGCGTTATCCGATCAACTTCCTGGCAGACCTGAACGCCATCTTGGGTATGGCGTTCAACCACGGCGGTTACCTGGGCCCCGACGCGGTGAACTCGGCGTTTCTGCTCGGCACCGACGGATTGACCAGCTACTACATGATCCCCTCGGAGACGTTGCCGCTGTTGGCCCCGCTGCAGTTCATCCCCGTGGTCGGAAAGCCGCTGTACGACCTGCTGGAACCCGCGATGTCGGTGTTGGTCAACCTCGGGTACGGCTGCATCGACAACTCCTGGTGCGAGGTCCCACTCCCCGACGGGGAGGCCGCGACGTTCGCGGCGTACGGGCCGTTGCCATCACTGGATATCGACGACGTACTCAACGCACTCTGGAACGGCCTGCAGCAGGGCGTCGGCGACGCCATCGCTGACTTGCAGAACCCCGGCTACGGACCGTCGATCATGGACGTGCCGGCGCTGCATCCGCTGCTCGAGTCCGCATACAACATGGTCGGCGCTGATCCCACCGGCGATCCCAGCGCCATCGGCGATCTCACCGGCGACCAACTCTGGGCGGGCATCGTCAGCCAACTCGGAGCCGGTGGAAATGCCTTCGAGTTACTCCAAGCCGCACTGCCGGGCATGATCCCCGACCCACCCACGTCCTTCGTGGGCATCCTCAACGACATCGCCACCAACATCGAGAACGACTTCGCCACGTTGATCCCCATCGCCAACACCGTGGTCTCGCTGTTCACCACCATCCCGGGCTTGGCGGCAGGTTTCATCGCGCAAGCGGCGCAGGACGGCGACCTCCTGGAAGGACTCGGGAACGCGTTCGCCGCGCTGGTCGGCCTTGCGCCGATAGGTCTCGGCGTGGGGACTGCCATACCGGTCATCGAGGCGTTGGCGGTCAACGCCCTCAATTTCGTAGAGCTGTTCGATCCGAACGCACTGCAAGACCTGGCGGGTCTGCTGATCGACATCCCCTGACCGCCCGAGGTCCCGATCGGTCTAGCCGGCGTGCGCCCCCGGCGCCCGGACCACCAGCGGCACTCCGGGGAAATACGCCGCCATCTCCGAGCGCGCCCGGCGCAGCGCGGCGGTGCCGTAGCCCTTTTTGCGGTGCTCGGGGTGAATCCAGATCCGCACGTTGACCTCGCCGCGGTTCAAATCGCCGAAAACCATGCCGACCTTCTGCGCACCGTCGATGGCGACGAACCACGCGGCGTCTTCGTCGTCGACCCGGGACAGCCCGGAATGGATCTCGTCATCGAGTCCCCCGGCGGGCCCGCCGGACCCGTCCCCGCTGGCGCCGACGTCGGAGGTGCGCAGCGCGAAGATGTCGCGATCGGGGTCGCCGGCGAACGGGCGCAGGATCAACGTCTCACCGGAACTCGCCGGCCGGTCGCCGAGGGTGAACGTCAGCTCGTTGTTCAGGTCTTCGAGCTCGGCGGCGATCCTGCTGCGGGAATCCTTGGTCAGTTGATCCAACGACATGCCGATCACCGCTTCACACCCCGCCGGTGAGGTGCCGAGCAGGTTCGCGATCGCCTGCACGGCCGATGCGCGATCGTCGGAATCGACAATCACGTCGAGCACCTCGTGGCGACGTTCCATGGCTTTGAGCAGGGCATCGGTGATCTCACGGCGGGAGACGGCACGGTCGACAGCGGTCATGGCTGCCAGCCTAGACCGAAGACCCCGGCACCGCTGCGGTGTTTACTCGGGCAGCCGCAGCTCGGGTTTCTCGACCTCTTCGATGTTGACGTCTTTGAACGTGACCACCCGCACCTGCTTGACGAACCGCGCCGGGCGGTACATGTCCCACACCCACGCGTCGGCGAGCCGCAGCTCGAAATACACCTCGCCATCGGCGTTGCGCGGCACCATCTCCACGCTGTTGGCCAGGTAGAACCGCCGCTCGGTCTCCACGACGTAACTGAACTGCCCCACGATGTCCTTGTATTCGCGGTACAGCGAGAGTTCCATCTCGGTTTCGTACTTCTCGAGATCTTCCGCACTCATCGGGCACTCATCTGCTCAGCCGTCCTTCTGCTCGGTTCGTCCCCATTGTCCCTGCCGCCATGGCCACCGCTACGTTGCGCACGTTGATGAACGACTGGCGGTGCTGGCTGCACGGCCCCAGCGCGGCCAGCGCCGCGGTGTGCGCCGGGGTGGAATACCCCTTGTGTTCGGCGAAGCCGTAGCCGGGATCGTCCAGCGTCGCCATGTAACGGTCCCGGGTGACCTTGGCCAGCACACTGGCCGCCGCGATGCAGGCCGCCGCGCCGTCACCGCCGACCACCGGCAACGACGGCATCGGCAGCCCCGGCACCCGGAATCCGTCGGAGAGCACGTAACCGGGCCGCACCGGCAGCCCGGCCACCGCGCGCCGCATGCCCTCGATGTTGGCCGCGTGCACCCCGCGTACGTCGACGTCGGCCGGCGCGATGAACACCACGTGATAAGCCAGCGCGTGCCGGCGGATCACCGGGAAAAGCTGCTCGCGGGCGTTGGCGGTGAGTTTCTTGGAGTCGTCGAGCGCCGCCAGCGCCGCGGGCCTGCCCGGCCCGAGCACGCAGGCGGCCACCACCAGCGGTCCGGCGCAGGCACCGCGGCCCACCTCGTCGACCCCGGCGACCGGCCCCAGCCCACTGCGGTACAGCGCCGACTCCAGGGTGCGCAATCCCGGGGAGCGACGGATCACGGTGCGCGGCGGCCAGGCAGTGGCCATCGCTAGGGGCCCTGCTGCGGGTTGATCGCTTTCACCAGTCCCCAGCGCGACGGCGGCCAGGCGATGAACCGGGTCTTGCCGATCACATTGTCGACCGGCACGGTGCCGGCGTCGAGATCGTCGCCGGTGCACAGGATCCGGCGCTGCAGATCGGGCTGGACCGCCACGGTGTCGCAGTGCGCGCGCGAATCCGACGAGTGCGTGCGGTTGTCACCCATCACCCACAGCCGGCCGTCCGGCACGGTCACCGGCCCGAACTCGTTGCCCAGGCACGGGTAGACCATCGGGTCGACCATCAAGGTGGCCGGGTCCAGGTAGGGCTCGTCGAGCAGCTTGCCGTCGACGGTCAGGCCGGTGTCGTTGCGGCACTGCACCGTCTGACCCCCCACCGCGATCACCCGCTTGACCAGATCGTTCTCGTCGGGCGGCACGAACCCGATGAACGACAGGGCGTTCTGCACCCAACGCACCGCGGTGTTGTCCGACCGGATCGACTTGTAGCCCACGTTCCACGACGGCGGGCCGCGGAAGACCACGACGTCGCCGGGCTGCGGGGAGCTGAACCGGTAGGTGACCTTGTCGACCATGATCCGGTCGCCGACGCAGCCGTGGCAGCCGTGCAGCGTCGGCTCCATCGACTCCGACGGAATCAGATAGGGCCGGGCCACGAAGGTCAGCATCAGGTAGTACAGCACCAGCGCGATCGACACCAGGATGGCCGACTCACGCAGCGTGGTGCGCTTGCGGTCGTCGGTCACCGCATCGTCGGTCACCGCATCGTCGGTCACCGCGTCGTCGGTAGCGGCATCATCGGCCGCCGGTTCGACGACAGCCTCGGGCTGGTCCGCCTCTGGGGGGTTCTCGGGTGACGAGCCCGTGGTTTCGGTCACGAGATCAGGGTAGTGACCGCGTCAGCAACACCGGAGACCGACCGGACAAAGTCCGGCGCAGCTCCACCGGTCAGCGCTTCTCCTTGATCTTGGCCTTCTTGCCGCGCAGTTCGCGCAGGTAGTACAGCTTGGCGCGCCGCACGTCGCCACGGACGACGACGTCGATGTGATCGACGTTGGGCGAGTGCACCGGGAAGGTGCGCTCCACACCGACGCCGTAGCTCTCCTTGCGGACGGTGAACGTCTCACGCACGCCGCCACCCTGCCGGCGGATGACCACGCCCTTGAACACCTGGATGCGCTCCTTGGTGCCCTCGATCACCTTCACGTGCACGTTGACCGTGTCGCCGGGGGCGAAGGCCGGGATGTCGTCGCGCAGCGACGCCTTGTCGACGATGTCCAGCGTGTTCATTGCGGAAACACTTCCTCGCGGGTCGCGGCTGCCGACCGGCCCGCACGCGCCGTACAGCGTGCAGACGGTAACCGAGCCGATGGGTTCGGGCCTGCTGTCGCACTGTGCGGTGACCGGGACGCCAGGACCCCGCTGCGGACTCAACCGCCGGGCGACAACTGCTCAATTGTGCCAGACGCGGCGCAACCAGTGAAATCGTGCAAATCGCCGCTGGTCGCTACCGCGGGAACCGCCGAGCCCGTGATAAGCCTGAGAGGCAGACTGCACGATCCGGGTGTCCACGCGGTAATCTATCGCCGGGCCGATGGCAGCAGTGGCGAGCCCGTAAGCCGATGTCGGTGTCATACGCGACTGATACCTGTTGAGGAGGCCACCCGCCGTGCGGCCATCGATGCTTCTGCTGACGATCGTGATGGTGATCTCGACGGTGGTGTTCGGCTGCGACGAGAAGGTCTATGGCGCGGCGGCCACGCGGCCGCCGCAGTACCGGGCACCCGAGGTGGCCCCGGTGGCCACCGCGATCGAAGCGCCCCGAGCACCCGCCATTCAGCCGGTCGCGGTGGTCGACGGACTCGCGAGCCGCATGCAGGACGCGACCGAAGAGGCCGCCAAAGCCGGTGCCGACATCTCGGTGGCCGTGCTGGACCGGATCTCGCATCAGCTGGTCACCAACGGCAACACCCGGTCCATCGCCACCGCCTCGGTGGCCAAGCTGTTCATCGCCGACGACCTGTTGGTCCACGAGTCGGAGGCCGGATTGTCGGCCGATGACCGTGCCGCACTCGATGTCATGCTGCGCTCCTCCGACGACGGTGCCGCCGAGACGTTCTGGAATCTCAACGGCGGCAACGCGATCATCAACCGGGTGGCAGGCCGCTACGGCCTGGCCGGCACCTCGCCACCGTCCAACGGCGCCTGGTGGAACACCATCAGTACCGCACCGGATCTGGCGCGCTACTACGACATGCTGCTCAACGGCTCCGGCGGGCTGCCGGCGGACCGCGCCAACATCATCATCAACGACCTGGCGCAGTCGACGCCGACCGGCATCGACGGCTACCCGCAGCGGTTCGGCATCCCCGAGGGCCTCTACAACGAGCCGGTAGCCGTCAAGCAGGGCTGGATGTGCTGCATCGGCAACAACTGGATGCACCTGTCGACCGG
>CAYNJD010000148.1:0-7954 GCA_964397355.1 uncultured Mycobacterium sp.
GAGAACCGCGGCGCCGGCATGGGCTGCAGGTAGCCGTCGACGTCGTAGAAGGTGTTGCGCTCGGTGATGTGCGAATCGGCTTGCACCTCGCCGAAGGACAGCACCGGCGCCACACAGGCGTCGGAGGCGGCGAAGACCTTCGCCCAGTGGTCGCGGTCATGCGCGGCGAACGCCTTGGTGAACACCTCGCGCAGCTCCGGCCAGCGGCTGACGTCGTTCTGCGCCGGCAACTCGGCCGGATCCAGTTCCAGCTTGGCCAGCAGCTCGGCGTAGAACTGCGGCTCGATCGCGCCCACCGACATGTAGCGCCCGTCGGAGCATTCGTAGGTGTCGTAGTACGGCGCGCCGGTGTCGAGCATGTTGACACCCCGCTCGTCACTCCACAGCCCCTGCGACCGGAAGCTCCACATCATCGCCGCGAGCATGCTGGAGCCGTCGACCATCGCCGCGTCGATCACCTGTCCCTTGCCCGAGCTCTGGCGCTCCCACAGCGCCGAGAGGATCCCGACCAACAGGAACATCGATCCGCCGCCGAAGTCGCCGGCCAGGTTCAGCGGCGGCACCGGCCGCTCCCCCTTGCGGCCGATCGAGTGCAGCGTGCCGTTGAGCGAGATGTAGTTGATGTCGTGGCCGGCTTGCAGCGCGCGCGGCCCGGTCTGCCCCCAGCCGGTCATCCGGCCGTAGATCAGCTTGTCGTTGATCTTTGCGCAGTCCTCCGGGCCCAGCCCGAGCCGCTCGGTGACACCCGGCCGGAAGCCCTCGATCAGCACGTCGGCCTTGGCGACGAGGTTGAGCACCAGGTCGCGGCCCTCGGGCGACTTCAGATCCGCGGTCACCGACCGCCGGTTGCGCAGCATGGTGTCCTTGCTGGCCTCGGCACCGAGTTTCGGCGGCCGCTCCACCCGGACCACGTCGGCACCCAGGTCGCCGAGGATCATCGCCGCGTGCGGCCCCGGTCCGATCCCGGCCAGTTCGATGACCCGCAGCCCCGCCAGTGGTCCCGCCATGTCCGCCTCCTCGTCTGCGATTGTGATGTGCATCCTAAGGTGGACACCCATGACTGCAATCGACTCCGGCATCGAGGCTCTCACACCGGTCGAGGGCCTGAGCGTGGCCCTCGTCGACGGGGTGCTCTCGGTGACCATCGACCGCCCCGACAGCCTCAACTCGGTGACCACCGGCGTGTTGGCCGGTATCGCCGACGCCATGGAGGCCGCCGCCCGCGACCCGCGGGTGCGCGCGGTGCGGCTCGGCGGTGCCGGCCGCGGGTTCAGTTCCGGCGCCGGGATCAGCGCCGACGACGCCGCCGACGGGGTGCCGACGGAGATCATCGTCGAGGCCAACCGGGCGATCCGCGCGATCGTGGCGCTGCCGCGTCCGGTGGTGGCCGTGGTGCAGGGACCGGCCGCCGGTGTCGGGGTGTCGCTGGCGCTGGCATGTGACCTGGTGCTGGCCTCCGACAAGGCGTTTTTCCTGTTGGCGTTCACCAAGATCGGGCTGATGCCCGATGGTGGCGCCTCGGCTCTGGTCGCCGCGGCGGTCGGCCGCATCCGCGCCATGCGACTGGCGCTGCTGGCCGAACGGCTGCCGGCCGTCGAGGCACTGGACGCCGGCCTGATCAGCGCGGTGTACCCGGCCGACGACTTCGACGCCGAGGTGGACAAGGTGCTGGCCGCGCTGCTGGCCGGCCCGGCGGCCGCGTTCGCCAAGACCAAGCACGCCATCAATGCCGCGACCCTGACCGAGCTGGATGCCACACTGGACCGCGAATACGTCGGACAGTCAATCCTGTTGAATGCCCACGACTTCCGGGAGGGCACCCGCGCGTTTCAGGACCGGCGCACCCCGAACTTCACCGACTCCTGAAGCGGCTACATCCCGTAGATCGGGGGCAGCGCGAGCACCATCATCAGTCCCCACACCAGGTGGGTCAGCACCGGGGCCAGCACACCGCCGGTGGCCCGGCGCTCGACGGCGCACACGGCGCCCAGCACCAGCGCGGCGATACCGATCATCAGGTTGCCCGCCGCCATCATCGCCGCGATGTAGAGCAGCGTCGATGCCACCAGTGGGTAGCGGCGGCCGAACGCGCTGAACAGCGCACCGCGGAAGAACATCTCTTCGGCCACTGCGTTGACGATGGCGATCAGCACCACCAGCCGCCAGGACACGTGGCTGGTGTAGTCCAGGATCGCGGTCACGTCGCCGGCCAGCGGCGGAATCTTCTGCACCAGCAGCCCGCCGAGCAGGAACACCCCGCCGAGCACCAGGCCGACACCGGTGCCGGTGAATACCGGGCGTTCGTTGCGGCCCCGGAAGCGCACCGCCCCCAGGTGCAGTGGACCGGCCAGTATCGCGCCCACCGACCAGATCCCGGCCAGCGCCAGCGAAAGCCAATAGAACGCCGCGTCGCCCGGGTTCTTGGTGTGCATGAAAGCCAGCACGGCGGCACCGAGCAGCACCACCACCGCGACGACGACGCGACGACGCTGCACGACGGCCCGTGACTCGTGGTAGGGCGCGTAGTTCTTGGTGAAGATATCGGTGAACTCACGCAGCAGGCCGGGACGGCCCGGACTGGTCTGGGTCATGCTCTAGAACGTAGCGGCCGAACGGCATTCGGTGGCCGGTTTCGTCAGTTCGCCCGGTGGACCTCGATGAGCCGCCGGTAGGCCGCGGCGTTGTGCCGGTTGTTGCGGACTTCGGCCTCGCTGAGCTCCCGCCGGACCCGGCCCGGCACACCCGACACCAGCGACCGCGGCGGCACCACCATGCCCTGCGGGATGACGGCGCCCGCCGCGATCAGCGAACCGGTCCCGACGACGGCGCCGTTGAGAATGATCGCGCCCATCCCGATCAGCGAGTCGTCCTCGATAGTGCAGCCGTGCAGCACCGCGTTGTGCCCGACGCTGACCCGGGCACCGACCTTGGCCGGAAACTCCTTGTCGACGTGGATGGTGACGCCGTCCTGGATGTTGGTGTCGACCCCGATCTCGATCGGCTCGACCTCGGCGCGCAGCGTGGCCGAGTACCACACGCTGGCCCGGGCGGCCAGGCTGACCTGCCCGATCAGGCTGGCGTTGGGCGCCACCCAGGACTCCGGGTGCAGCTGCGGAGCGCGACCGCGGATGGGGATGATCAGCGGTTCGGGCACGGCGCTCAACGCGCCTTCCACACCGGTGCGCGCTTCTCGGCGAACGCCCTCGGACCTTCCTTGGCGTCCTCGGAGCGCAACAGCGCCGAGAACTCCCGGCCGCTGCGGGCCCAGTCGGCCGCCTCGCCGGTGAGGACGCCGTCGTCGACCCCGTAGGCGATCCGCTTGCTGGCCCGCACCGACAGCGGCGCGTTGCACGTGATCTGCTCGGCCAGCTCCAGGGCGGCTTCCAGCGCCCCGCCGTCGTCGACCACCCGGTTGACCAGTCCCCAGCGGGCGGCATCGGCGGCCGAGATCGGCTCTCCGGTGTAGAGCAGTTCGAGTGCGACCTTGCGGGGCAGTTGGTCCACGATGCGGAACACTCCGCCGGCACCGGCGATCAGGCCGCGTTTGACCTCCGGCAGCCCGAACTGTGCCCGCTGCTCGGCGACCACCAGGTCGCCGGCCAGCGCCAGTTCGGTGCCGCCGCCCAGCGCGGTGCCGTTGACCGCCGCGATGGTCGGCTTGTCGATGAAGTGCTGCACGTAGCCGGCGAAACCCCACTCCGGATGCTCCGGGTGGTAGATGTTCTCCCGGTTGGCGACCGCCTTCAGATCGGCTCCGGCGCAGAACGACTTGTCGCCGGCGCCGGTGATCACCACCGCGCGCACGGTGTCGTCGTCCTGGGCTTGGGCCAGGGCATCGCCGACACCGGTGCTGACCGCGCCGTTGACGGCGTTGCGGGCCTCGGGCCGGTTGATGGTGATCAGCTGGACATTTCCGCGCCGCTCCACCAGAACGGCCGCGTCGGTCACAGCAGCTCCAGGATGGTGGCGTTGGCCTGGCCGCCGCCCTCACACATGGTCTGCAGGCCGTAGCGAATCCCGTTGGCGCGCATGTGATGCAGCATGGTGGTCATGATCCGGGCGCCGGAGCCGCCGAGCGGGTGGCCCAGCGCGATCGCCCCGCCGTTGGGGTTGAGCTTCTTCGGGTCGGCGCCGATGTCGGCCAGCCAGGCCATCGGGACCGGGGCGAAGGCCTCGTTGACCTCGAACACCCCGATGTCGTCCACGCTCAGGCCGCTGCGCTGCAGCGCCTTCTGGGTGGCCGGGATCGGTGCGGAAAGCATCATCACCGGGTCGGCCCCGGCCAGGGTGGCGGTGTGCACCCGCGCCAGCGGGGTGAGCCCGAGTTCGCGGGCCTTGGCCGCCGACATGAACAGCAGCGCCGCCGACCCGTCGGAGATCTGGCTGGAGTTGCCGGCGTGGATGACGCCGTCCTCTTTGAACGCCGGCTTGAGCTGGGCCATCTTCTCCACGGTGGTGCCACGGCGGATGCCCTCGTCGGCCGCGACGGTGTTTCCCTCGCCGTCCTTGATGGCGACGATCTCGTCGGTGAACGCACCAGAATCCTGTGCGGCGGCGGCTTTTTCGTGCGACGCCAGCGCGAACTCGTCCAGCGCGGTGCGGTCGAAGCCCCACTTCTGCGCCATCATCTCCGCACCGATCCCCTGGTTGGGCGTCTGGCTGTAGCGGTTGCGGAACGCCTCCGGGTAGGGGTGCCCGCCGTTGGCCAGCGACGCGCCCATCGGGGTGCGCGACATCGACTCCACACCCCCGGCGACGACGACGTCGTAGTGTCCGGCGACCACACCGGCGGCGGCGAAGTGCACCGACTGCTGGCTGGAGCCGCATTGCCGGTCCACCGTCACCCCGGGCACGCTCTCCGGCCAGCCCGCGGTGAGCAGCGCCGTGCGCCCGATGTCCAGTGCCTGCTCGCCGGCCTGCATGACACAGCCCCAGATCACGTCGTCGACCAGGGCCGGGTCCACTCCGGCCCGGCCGACCAGCCCGTTGAGGACTTGGGCGGACAGCTCTGCGGGGTGGATCCCCGACAGCCCGCCGTTGCGCTTGCCGATCGGCGAACGCACCGCTTCTACGATGACTGCTTCGGCCATGGGTGCTCTCCTTCATCAACGAGGGGTAGTTGACGTCGATTGTCAACCAACCCACTCGGGGCGCCCACGCGGGGGTGGCTAGCCTCGGATCATGTCGCGCAGGGCGGAGCGCGTCTCCTCATCCGTCGAATAGATGACGGTGCCGAGCATTCCTCGGGTCAACAGCACCTTGTACACATTGCGTACCAGTCGATCGAATCGCCGATCGGAAACGGTGCTTCTACTGCGGAAGTTGGGGTCGCGGTTCGCTTGGCGTACCGCGACAAAACGACCGTCACGCCATACCAGATCATCACCGATGATGACACCGTTCCAGTCGTATTCAAATCCCTGCGCCGTGTACACGCAGCCAACCTGACCGAACCCGCCCTCCTCGGTAGCCCACAACGCACTGGGCGGCGCTTCGCCGATCCGCCGATCGCTCTTGCTGTTCCACGGACGTGACCAGCTACCGATCTGCACATCGTGGGCGAGTGAGCCGTCCTTTCGGGCATCACTCCAAGGCCAGCAGTATCCGGCGGTCATCCGCGCCGAATAGCCATGTCCGCGGAAGTGCGCCAGGGAGGCCTCCATCTCTTCTGGACTGTCAGCCAGGCGAACATCGAACTGTGGATCACCTCGCCACGGGCCCGGCGACTCATCGACAAGCCCCAGCAATCGGGTCACCCACAGAACGTATTCTTCGCTTCCGCCACAGCGGAATTGCTCGCCAAGCGCAATGTGTTGAAGTTCGATACCAAGATGGCGAGCATGTCGTTCGATCTGCCCTAATGTGCCCATTTCGCCGGGCCGGACCACCTGGTGCTCATCGAGCAAGAACACGGGAACCCGTGCAGCAGCGATCAGTTCGTCAATCTGTGGTCTCCCCGTCCGCAACTCGGCACGGGTGTAACGATCCGCCGAAGTCTCCCGGATTCGGTGGGCTTCGTCCATGATGACTACGTCGAGACCGTTGGCTTCAGCGGTCATGAACTGATTGAAATACTTGAACATCGACCGCACCGTCGGCGCCCGACTCCCGGCGACCTTGCGCAGCGTCTGCGTGAAGCTGCGCGAACCCGTTGCGTGAACGACCGTGCGGCCGCGACGCGCTAGGTCGCCCAACAAGGAAAGCGCGACTACGCTTTTCCCGCTGCCAGGCCCGCCGGTGACGACGATGACACGTTTGGTATTGCCTGCTCTGGCACGCTCCACCGCGTGCATCACCAGGTCGACGGCCAATTGCTGGTTTCCAACGAGCTGAAACTGTGGACGGTCGCGAATCTCGGCGGCTGCCACTTTCAGCAACTGCTTGGAGGGCGCCACCGCCGAGTGAATCAACAGGTCGGCGGCGGCGCTGCCCGCCGTGGGCGCCAGGCGTGACCGTAGGAAGTCGATCATCGCGGAGCGGTCTGCCCCGGTGAAAAGTCTGCCTGTGATCGACACCGGAACCGCGAGCAGATCCGAGACAAGCGCCGGATCCAGGGCGTTGTGCAGGTATGCCATTCCCGCAAGGGCATCCGGTTGATCAGCGATAACCCGCGAGAAGCCCGCCAGGTAATCGCAGTACCCGCGGACCTGAATCACGGGGTGCAGCTTTGGCCCACCAGGCATACCCGGAACATCGACGAGTTCGACGTCGCCTTCAAAGGCATACGCGGCGGACCACTGCTTGAGTTCCACGACCACGTACGACGCCTCTCCCGTCTTCGGATGAACGCCGGCCAACACCACATCGGCACGCTGCGATGTCAACGGAAGGTGGTATTCGATGAGCATCTCCACATCGCCCAGACCGGCGGCGACCAGTTCATTGGCCAGGACCGGAAGGCTGCGCTGCCAGGATGTCTGTTCCGCCGGAGAGGCACGCCGTCCCGTGCGAAACAGCATCTGCTCAAGCAATTGTTCGACCAACGACGAGGGTTCCTCCTCGCGGACACGACTTGGCGTCGTGCGAATGAACGTCACAGAACATTCCCCAGGGCAGCACGAATCGACTCGTGCGGGTGGGGACATGTCCAGCGGAAGTCCGTCGAACCGCGGCCATCATGCTAGCCAGGTAACGTCGGGAGCATGGCGCGCATCGTGATCTTCGGCGGCCACGGCAAGGTGGCCCTGCTGCTCAGTCCCATCCTGGCCGAACGCGGCGACGAGGTGACCTCGGTGTTCCGCAACCCCGACCACTCCGAGGAGGTCGCGGTGACCGGCGCGACCCCGGTGGTGGCCGACATCGAACAACTCGACACCGACGGGCTGGGCAGGCTGATGGCCGGCCACGACGCGGTGGTGTTCTCCGCCGGCGCCGGTGGCGGCAACCCGGCGCGCACCTACGCGGTGGATCGCGACGCGGCGATCCGGGTGATCGACGCGGCCGGGCAAGCCGGGGTCCGCCGGTTCGTGATGGTGTCCTACTTCGGTGCCGGGCCCGACCACGGGGTGCCCGAAGACGACCCGTTCTTCCCGTACGCGCAAGCCAAGGCCGCCGCCGACGCCCGGCTGCGGGCCGGTGATCTGGACTGGACGGTGCTGGGCCCGAGCCGGCTCACCACCGGGCCGGCCACCGGCCGGATCGCCGTTGCCCCGCACACCGGCAAGGGTGAGGTGTCCCGCGGCAACGTCGCACAGGTGATCGCGGCCTGCCTGACCGACGACGCGACCATTCGCCGAACCATCGAGTTCAACGACGGCGAGACGCCGATCCGCGAGGCGCTTCAGGCCAGTTGAACCGGGTAATCTTGATCACGCAACTGGTTTGCCGATACCGCCGTCGGGCGGCGCCGGCATCGAGCGCGACGCGGTTTTCCGCGGAGCGCGAGAGGGAACCCGGTGAGAATCCGGGACTGTCCCGCAGCGGTATGCAGGAACGACCGCCGTCAAAGGCACTG
>CAYNJD010000149.1:0-7791 GCA_964397355.1 uncultured Mycobacterium sp.
CCTATGCGCAGTCCAAGCTGGCCAACCTGATGTTCGCCCGCGAGCTGCAGCGCCGGCTGGTCGCCGCCGGGTCGCCGCTGCGGTCCTACGCGGTGCATCCCGGGGTGTCGGGCACCGAACTGTTCGACAACGACAAGTCGCTGCCCGGCCTGGTCACCCGGTACGGGATGCGGGTGATCGGTCAACCGCCCGAGCGGGCCGCCGAGTCGATCCTGTTGGCCGCCACCGGTGACGCCGACCCGGACACCTACTGGGGTCCGACGAAGCTGAACCAGGCCCGCGGTCCGGTGGGGCCGTGCCCGTCGAGCAAGCTGTCGCAGGACCAGCGGCTGTGGCGTCGGCTCTGGGAGGAATCGGAGAAGATGACCGGGGTCTCCTACCCGGTCTGACCCGGCTGCCGGCCGCCGTCGCAGCGCCGGCGGTTGTGCCCGGCTCCGCGCGGCAGCAAACGTCATGTCGGCGACGGCGCGCCTCATGCGGTTGCCCCGACGCGCACTGTCGCTGCAAGCCGGGCACACACACATACCCCACCCCGCCGTGACGGATGTGGCCCATGAGACTCAACGGCGGCGACGCGGCCCCGATACCGCCGACAAACTAACGTGATACCCCAGCTCAACGGTTAAGTTGTGGCGAGTCGCCATATGCGGCATCGGACGAACCGAAAGTGATCATGCGAGTTGAGGGGCGCGACGTCGCCGTCACCGGCAACCTGCTGCAGCCGCTGACCCGACGCACCAACGACATTCTGCGTCTGCTGCTAGCCGCCCTGTTCCTCGCGACCGTCATCACCAGCTCGCTGGTCACCCGCTACGAATGGGTGTCGCTGGAACGCTCGGTGTCGCAGATCATCGGGGTGCTCTCCCCCACCCACGCCAACCAGGTCTACCTGGCCTACGGCATCGCCATCGTGGCGCTGCCGTTCGCGATCCTGATCGGCCTGGTGGTCTCCAAGCGGTGGAAACTGCTGGCGGCCTACGCGATCGCCGGTGTGCTCGCGGTGGGGTCGCTGTCGATCCGCAGCAACGGGCTGGCGGCGCCCCGGTGGCATTTCGACCTCTCCGAACGGCTGGCCACCACGCTGGCGCAGTTCCTCGACGACCCGCGGTGGATCGCCATGCTCGCCGCGATGCTCACCGTCTCCGGTCCCTGGCTGCCGGCCCGCTGGCGGCGCTGGTGGTGGGCGCTGCTGCTGGCGTTCGTGCCGATCCACCTGGTGGTCAGCGCGATCGTGCCGGCCCGCTCGCTGCTCGGTCTGGCCGTCGGCTGGTTCGTCGGGGCGCTGGTGATCCTGATCGTCGGCACCCCGGCACTCGAGGTGCCGCTGGACGGCACCGTGCGCACCCTGGCCCGCCGCGGCTGCAACGTCACCGAACTCACCGTGGTCCGCCCGGCCGGGCGCGGCCCGCTGGTGCTGTCCACCGTCGGCAAGCGCCCGACGATCCTGGAGTTGTACGGCCCCAACCAGCGCAGCGGCGGCGCGCTGCGGCAGCTGTGGCGCAAGTTCCGGCTGCGCACCACCGAGACCGCGCCGCTGCACGCCTCGCTGCACCGGGCCGTCGAGCACCGCGCGTTGATGGCCGTCGCGATCGGCGAGGCCGAGGTCGCCAACACCGGCACCGTCGCGCTGGCCTCGCTCGACCGCGGCTGGACGCTGTACGCCCACACCCGGCCGCGCGGGACACCGATCGCCGACAGCGCCGCCACCACCCCGGTGGGCAACGCCTGGGAGTCGTTGCGGCGGCTGCACGATCAGCAGATCTCCCACGGCGACCTGCGCGCCAAGGAAATCACGGTGGCCGACGACGGCACCGTGCTGTTCGGCGGGTTCGGCAACGCCGAGTACGGCGCCACCGACTCGCAGCTGCAGTCCGACATCGCCCAGCTGCTGGTGACAACCTCAGCGCTCTACGACCCGTCGGCGGCGGTACGCGCGGCCATCGAGCACTTCGGCCGCACCGCGGTGCTGGCCGCATCCCGCCGGCTCACCAAATCCGCGGTGCCGTCGAGGCTTCGCAAGTCGGTGCCCAACGCCGGCGCGGTGATCTCAGCCGCCCGTGAGGAGGTCAAACGCCAGACCAACACCGACGAGATCCACACCAAGACCATCACCCGGTTCACCCGCAGCCAACTGATCCAGCTGGTGCTGCTGGTCGCGCTGGTCTACGTCGCCTATCCCTTCATCAGCCAGGTACCGACGTTCTTTTCCCAACTGCGGCACGCGAACTGGTCGTGGGCGCTGGTGGGCCTGATCGTGTCGTCGCTGACCTATGTCGGGGCGGCCGGTGCGCTGTGGGCCTGCGTCAACGGCGCGGTCACCTTCCGCAATCTGGCGATCATGCAGGTGGCCAACACGTTCGCCGCCACCACCACCCCCGCCGGGGTGGGCGGGCTGGCGCTGAGCACCCGGTTCCTGGTCAAGGGCGGCCTGAGCACGCTGCGGGCCACCGCCGCGGTCGCGCTGCAGCAGTCGGTGCAGGTGATCGTGCACGTGATCCTGCTGATCATCTTCACCACCGCCGCGGGCGCGTCGGCCGACCTGTCGCATTTCGTGCCCAGCGCCACCATGCTGTACCTGATCGCCGGTGTGGCCCTGGGCCTGGTCGGCATCGTGGTGCTGGTGCCCAACCTGCGCCGGTGGCTGACGACGGCGCTGCGGCCCCGGCTGACGGAGGTCACCGGCGACCTGATGGAGTTGGCGCGCGAACCCAAGCGGCTGGGGTTGATCGTGCTGGGCGCCGTCGGCACCACTCTGGGTGCGGCACTGGCACTGTGGGCCAGCGTGGAAGCCTTCGGCGGCAACACCTCGTTCGTCACCGTCACCGTGGTGACGATGGTCGGCGGCACACTGGCCTCGGCCGCGCCCACGCCCGGCGGAGTGGGCGCGGTGGAAGCCGCGCTGATCGGTGGGCTGGCCGCGTTCGGTGTCCCCGCCGCGCTGGCGGTGCCGTCGGTGCTGCTGTACCGGGTGTTGACCTGCTGGCTGCCGGTGTTCGTCGGATGGCCGGTGATGCGATGGCTGACCGAGAACGAGATGATCTGAGCCGATGCGGATCGCGATCAGCGGTGCGGGAGTGGCCGGGACGGCACTGGCGTACTGGCTGCACCGCACCGGCCACACCCCCACCGTGATCGAGCGGGCGCCGGCGTTTCGCTCCGGCGGCTACATGATCGACTTCTGGGGCGTCGGCTACGCGGTCGCCCAACGCATGGACATCGAGGCGCAGATCCGCCAGGCGGGCTACCAGATCCAGTCCGTGCGCTCCGTCGGCGCCGACGGCCGGATCCGCGCTACGTTGGACGCCACCGTCTTTCGACACCTGATCGGAGAGGACTTCACCAGCCTGCCGCGCGGCGACCTGGCCGCGGCCATCTATGCCACCATCGCCGATCAGGTCGAGATGATCTACGGCGACACCATCACCGCGATCGACGAGCACGACGACGGGGTGCGCCTGTCGTTCGCCCACGCCGAGCCGCGCGACTTCGATCTGGTGGTCGGCGCCGACGGGCTGCACTCCAACGTGCGCCGGCTGGTGTTCGGCCCGGACACCTCGTTCGAGCACTACCTGGGCTGCAAGGTGGCCGCCGGGGTGGCCGACGGCTACCGGCCGCGCGACGAGCTGGCGTACGTGAGCTACGCGGTGCCCAACCGGCAGGTGTCCCGGGTTGCGCTGCGCGACGACCGCACCCTGATCTTGTTCGTGTTCCGCGACAGCTCACCCGAGATTCCCCCGGACCCGAAAGCACTGCTGCACGAACAGTTCTCCGATGCCGGGTGGGAATGCCCGCAGCTGCTGGCCGCTACCGACGCGATCGACGACCTGTACTTCGACGTGGTCAGCCAGGTCCGGATGGATTCTTGGTCGCGGGGCAGGGTGTTGCTGATCGGCGACGCCGCCGGGTGTATCTCGCTGCTCGGCGGCGAGGGCACCGGGCTGGCGATCACCGAGGCCTACGTGCTCGCCGGTGAGCTGCAGCGCGCCGGCGACGACCACCGGCGTGCGTTCGCCGGCTATGAGGCCCGGCTGCGCCCGTTCATCGAAGACAAGCAGAACGGCGCGCAGCAGTTCCTCGGATTCTTCGCCACCCGAACACGATTCGGGCTGTGGTTTCGTCACCTGGCGATACGGGCGATGAACCTGCGGCTGCTGACGCGGCTGTTCGCCGGCACCGTGCGCGACGACTTCGAGCTGCCCGACTACCGGATCTGACCTCAGCTCGCCCCCGCGGCGGCATACACCCGGCTGACTTCCGGCTCGGCGTACCCCGCCTGGGTCGCTGCGGCCGACACCGCGTCGCCGACCTTCAAGGTGAGTTCGGCCGGCACCAGGGCGATCACGCAGCCACCGAACCCGCCGCCGGTCATCCGGGCGCCCAGCGCTCCGGCAGCGTTCGCGGCGTCGACGATGGTGTCGAGGTGTTCGGTGGTGATCTGAAAGTCGTCGCGCATCGAGACATGCGACGCCGTGAACAACCGCCCGGCCGCGTAAAAATCCAACTCCGCGCACGCCGCAACGAAATCCAGCACCCGCTCGTTCTCGCTCAGTACGTGGCGGGCCCGCGCCAGATCGACCGGGTCGCGGATACCGTCGAGCACGCCGGCGCCGCGGTGCTGCACCTCCCGCAGCGACGGCACCCCCAGCTCGGCGGCCGCCCGCTCGCAGGAGGCGCGCCGCGCGGCGTACTCGCCGCCGACGTGACCGTGGCGCTGGCCAGAGTCGAACAGCAGCAGCGCCACCCCGGAGGCGTCCGGGTCGAACGGCACCGGATGCACCGCGACGTCGCGGAAGTCGATCAGCAGCGCGGTGGAGACCTCCCCGAACAGTGACGACAGCTGATCGAGCAGACCCGTTGGGGCGCCAACGTAGTCGTTTTCGGCGCGCTGCCCGATGCGGGCCGCCTCGATCCGGTCAAGCCGCACCCCGGCCGCCGACGTCAGCGCGCCCAGCACCGCGCACTCCAACGCGGCCGACGACGACAGGCCCGAGCCGATCGGCACATCGCTGCGGATCGTCATGGTTCCGCCGGGCACCGCGAAACCGCTGTCGCGCAACGCCCAGATCACCCCGGCGACATACGCCGCCCAGCCGGTGATCCCGCCGGGGGTGGTGTCCAGCGGAATGCGCACCGAGGCGTCGGCGCGGTCGGACAGCACGGTCAGCGTGTCGATCTCGGCGGGGGTGAACGCGACGCTGGTGCGCTGCGGCAGCGCGATCGGCAGCGCGAATCCCCCGTTGTAGTCGGTGTGTTCGCCGATCAGGTTGACCCGGCCCGGCGCGGAGTAGCTGATCACAGGCCACGCAGCCTGGCGGCGACCGATTCGGGGGTGACGTCGGCGATGAAGGCGTCCATCGCCGACTCCGAGGCCGCCAGATACTTCAGCTTGGTGGCGCTGCGGCGGATCGACATCAGCTCGACGTGGAAGTAGCCGTCGGCCTGCACGCCGTCGGCGCGGTACTGGTGCAGCGCGGCCATGTACGGCAGCGGGGCGTCGTAGATGCGGTCGAAGCGACCCAACAGGTCTCGGTAGATCACCGCGAAGTCGTCCAACTCGGCTTCGGTCAGCTCGGTGAGGTTGTGCACCCGCCGGTTCGGATACAGGTGCACCTCGACCGGCCAGCGCGCCGCGAACGGCACGAACGCGGTGAACAGCTCGCTGCGCGCCACGATGCGGGCGCCGTCGGCCAGCTCGGCATCCAGCAGGTCAGCGAACAGGTTGGTGCCGTGGGTGTTTCGATGCTCGCGGGCCTGGGTCAGCATCGCCTCGGTGCGCGGCGTCAGGTAGGGGTAGCCGTAGATCTGGCCGTGCGGGTGGGCCAGTGTCACCCCGATCTCCTCGCCGCGGTTCTCGAAGCAGAACACCTGCTGCACCCCGGGCCGGTTCAGCAGGTCGGCGGTGCGGTGTCGCCAGGCCTGCACCACCAGCAGCGCGTGGGCCGCCGGCAGGTCGGCGAACGAACCGGTGTGATCGTCGGAGAAGCAGATCACCTCGCAGCGTCCACTCCCCGGCGCTGAAACGAACGATTTCGGCGCGGTTTCCGTCGCTGAGCGACGACTATCGCGCCGAAATCCCTCTCCCGCCAGGCTGGGGAAGCGGTTCTCGAACACCACCACGTCGTAGCCGGCGGCCGGCACCTCGCTGGTCAGTCCGCTCGGCCCCGGGCACAGCGGGCAGGCCTCGGCGGGCGGTTTGTAGGTGCGGTCCTGGCGTTGTGCGGCGATGATGACCCACTGGCCGGTGGTGCGGTCGAACCGCAGCTGGGACGGCTCGGGGTCACGAGCCGGCAGCGGTCGCTTATCGGGCACCGGGGCCGGGGTGTGGCCGGGCAGCGCGAAGAACAACAGTTCCCGCCCGTCGGCCAGCGTCCAGCTCGTCGGTGCGCTCACGCGACCAACCGGGGACGCAGCCGCTGCGGGGCGATCTCGATCCCGGCCGCCAGGTCGTCGGCGAGGCCGGCGGCGAACCCCAGCAGGCCGGTGAGGTCGATCCCGTACGGCGCGGGGGCGGGCACCGTCGCCAGGCGATCGGCGCCGCGGCGCAGCAGGCTCACCGCGCCGATGGTGTTGCCGCGCTGGACGTGGGTGACCCCGACCGCCAGCTGCGCCAGGCCCTGCCACAGGTCGCGTTCGGCGTCGGGCCGGTGTTTCCAGGCGGCTTCCAGCACCTCGTGGGCGTTGAACGCCAGGCCGTCGTCGAGCAGCAGCTGCGCGTAGGCCAGCGTCTGGGCCGGTGGCAGGTCGAGATCGTCGGGCACGCCCTCGACCCCACCCTTGCTGCCGCGCGGCAGCGGGCGGCCCAGCCGGTCCCGCGGGCGGGCGTTGCGGGGGCGCCCCGAGTCGTCGCGGTCGCGGGTTGTCATGGCCTCATCATGCCGCGAGACGGAATCCGGCGACGCTACTGCGGTGTGTGCGTCGCCGGATTCCGACTCGGCGCTGCCGTCAGGCGGCCGGCTTGGCGGCGATCACCTCGATGGCGGCCATGTTCTTGCGGTGGCGGCGGAACGTCGCGCGCATGTTGAGCACCCGGGCCCGCGCGTCGGAGTCCCGCAGCACGTTGAACACGAACCGCAGCGCCCCCAGCGGGCCCTCGTCGGCGATCAGCCGGTGCGGCTCGAGCAGCGCCATCGGCGCGAACGAGATCTTCTCCACCGTGAAGCCGGCCTCGGTGAGCAGCTCGGTCCACTCGGCGGCGGTCAGCGGGCGCGCGTTGACCTTGATGGAGCGGGCCAGTGCGGTGCGGACCTCGTCCTTGACCGATTCGGCGACGTCGTCGGGCTGCAGCGCCAGCTCGTGGATGGCGTAGCGGCCGCCCGGGCGCAGCACCCGGAAGGCCTCGCGGGCGATCTCGGACTTGTGGGCGTTGGTCTGCATGGTCAGCATCGCCTCGCCGACGACGACGTCGGCGCTGGCCGCGGCCAGCCCGGTCTCGGAGGCCTCGCCGGTGACGACCTTGCCCTTGTCGCCGACGACCGAGCGGACCACGCCGGCGGCATTCTCGTCGGCTTCGACGCCGGTATAGGTGCCGGGGGTGCACGCCAGGATCTCTTTGGCGGTGCGGCCCATGCCGGGCGCCAGTTCGACGACGTCGGTGCCGGGCAGCTTGGCGTCGGCGAGCATCCGGTGGGTCAGGCCGAGCCCGCCGGGCCGCAGCACGCGTTTGCCCAGCCGGGCGAACAGCCAGTGGCCGGGGAGATCAGCGGTTTTGCGGTCAGGCATCGGAAGCGTCATGCAACGTAGGCTAGCCTTACCGACTTTGCGAGCGCTAGGGGACTTTAGACCCTAAGCCTG
>CAYNJD010000150.1:0-7751 GCA_964397355.1 uncultured Mycobacterium sp.
GCCCACCATCCCACCGGCCACCGACAAAACCGTAGGGTCACCACCGTGAGCATTGAAGAGCGCCTGGCCGCCCTCGAACAGATCGAGGCGATCAAGGCCTTGAAGCACCGCTACTTTCGCGCCTGCGACGCCAAGGACCCCGACACCTTCCGGGCCTGCTTCATCGCCGAGGGCGCCGACGTCGACTACGGCCCGCTGGGCGGCTTCACCGACGCCGACGAGATCGCCGAGACGTTCCGCCGCATCGCGCTGCACACCGTGGACGGCAAGCACGTCATCTTGGACATGCACCACGCGATGCACCCCGACATCACCATCACCGGACCCGGCCGCGCGAGCGGACGCTGGACGCTGAAATTCCGGCAGCTCAACTTGATCGAGCGCACCGAACGGCTGCTCACCGGCGAGTACGACGACGACTACGTCATCGAGGACGGGGGGTGGAAGATGTCGCGCAGCCACTTCCGGCAGCTGTGGTCGATGGTCCGTCCGCTCGGCGACGCGGTGGTGGAGGCCGCCAGATGACCGAGCCACGGATCGCGCTGGTCACCGGCGCCAGCCGCAGTGTCGGCAAGGGCATCGCGCTGGCGCTGGGTTCGGCCGGCTGGACGGTGTATGTCACCGCGCGGGGGGAGGGCCCGCTGGGCGAGACCGCCAGGTTGGTCACCGAGCGCGGCGGGCGCGGCATCGCGGTGTGCTGCGATCACCGCGACGACGACCAGATCGCCGCGCTGTTCGCCCGCATCGCCGATGAGTGTGACGGCCGGCTGGATCTGCTGGTCAACAACGTCTGGGCCGCGCCCAAGGGCTTCGCCGGGTTCACCGAGAAGTTCTGGCAGCGCCCGCTGACCGACTGGGACTCGCTGATCGGGGTGGGGCTGCGCGCCCACTACGTCGCCGCGGTGCACGCGGCGCAGCTGATGGTGGCCCGCGGGTCGGGGCTGATCGTGAACATCTCCTCGTTCGGCACCCGCGGACACCTGCACTCGGTGCTCTACGGCATGTCCAAGGCCGGGCTGGACAAGATGGCCGCCGACATGGCCGTGGAGCTGGCCGGCACCGGGGTGAGCGCGCTGTCGCTGTGGCCGGGACTGGTGAAAAACGAAGTGATGCAGGGCTTCATGGAACGCGGCCTGGACAACTTCCAGGGCTTTCCGCTGGCCAACGCCGAGACCCCGGAGTTCATCGGGCGGGTGGTGGCGGCACTGGCCGACGACCCGGACGTCGCCGCCCGCAGCGGGCGCACGCTGATCACCGCCGAGGCGGCGCTGGACTACGGCATCACCGACGTCGCGGGCAACCAGCCCGACTCGCACCGCACGCTGTTCGGCGGCGGCCCGCTGTACTGAGCGTCGTGGTCGCGCCGGTGGCGCGGATGCCTCGTGCCGCTGTAGCGCGGCCAAATCATGAGGTACGCTAACGACCGTCACAGACGGAACTCAAGTTCCGTCAGCGTCTGGGCCTGATCGACCTGAACAAGTGGGAGGCGTTCGTGCGGTGTTCCGACTGCTGAAGCGGTTCTGGATCCCGCTGCTGCTGGTGGTGGTGGTGGCGCTGGGCGGGTATGCGATCGCCCGCATCCGCGCGTCCATCGGCCATGAGGGCCCGAACCTGGCCGAGGGCTCGGCGATCACCGAGAACTTCAACCCGAAGCACATCACGTATGAGGTCATCGGGTCCGGGGGAACGGCGAACCTCAACTACCTCGATGAGAACGGCCAGCCGAATCTGATCGAAAACGCCTCACTGCCTTGGTCGTTCACGATCGTGACGACGCTGCCGTCGATGTCGGCGAACATCTTGGCGCAGGGCGACCGCAGCGTCCACGGCCTGCAATGCCGGGTGACCGTCGACGGCGAGGTGCGCGATGAGCGGGCCAGCGACGACACCATCAAGCCGTTCATCTACTGCTTGGTGAAGTCGGTATGACCCCCAAATCTCATCGCCCCTTCCTGGGCCGGATGATCCGGGTCTTCTCGGTGCCGATCATCCTGGTGTGGCTGCTGGCCGTGGTCGTGCTGGGCGCGGTGTTCCCGTCGCTGGGTGAGGTCGCAGCCACCCGGTCGGTCCCGATCAGCCCAACGGGTGCACCGTCGTACAAGGCGATGCTCAATATCGGCAAGGTGTTTCAGCAGTACGATTCGGACTCCACGGCGATGGTCGTGTTGGAGGACGAGGGGCCGCTCGGCGAGGCCGCGCACAAGTTCTACGACGAGATCGTCGCCAAGCTGATGGCCGATCACGAGCACGTGCAGAACGTTCAGGACTTCTGGAGTGACCCGCTGACCGCGGCGGGCTCGCAGAGTGTGGACGGCCATTCCGCCTACGTGCAGATCTTCCTCGACGGCTCGCAGGGCACCACCGCCAGTCACGAGTCGGTGGAAGCGGTGCGTGACATCGTCGCCTCGGTCCCCGCACCGCCGGGCATCAAGGCCCACGTCGCGGGTAACACCGTCCTCAACGCCGACACCAGGGTGGCCGGCCATCAGAGCATGTCGAAGCTGGAGCTGGTATCCGTCGGCATCATCATCGTGATGCTGCTCGCCATCTACCGGTCCGTGGTGACGATGCTCGTGTCCATGTTCGTCATCGGGCTGGGACTCTTTGCCGCGATGGGCATTACGGCCGCAGTCGGCAGCGCGAACATCATCGGTCTGACCCCGTATGCGGTGAGCATGGTGACGATGTTGTCCATCGCGGCGATAACGGACTATCTGATCTTTCTGCTCGGCCGATATCACGAGGAGAGATCCAAGGGCCTCGAGCCCGAAGATGCGTTCTATGTCTCCTACAGCGGTGTCTCGCACGTCATCCTGGGATCGGGGTTGACCATCGTCGGCGCCTTGATGTGCCTTTCCATGACGACGCTGCCGTACTTCTCGACCATGGGCCCGCCCTGCGCGATCGCAATCCTGGTGGTCATCGCGGCGTCGCTGACCCTGGCCCCGGCGGTGCTCACCGCGGCGTCGAAGTTCGGGCTGCTCGACCCCAGACGGAAACTGTCGACGCGCAACTGGCGCAAGGTCGGAACCGCCACCGTTCGCTGGCCCGTTCCGATCATCTTGATGGCCGGCATGCTGGCCGTCGTGGGTTTCATCAGTCTGCTGACCTACGTGCCGCAGTACAACGATCAGAAGTTCACGCCCCCGGATATGCCCGCCAACCTGGCCATGGCCGTCGCCGACCGGCATTTCTCGCAGGCCCGGATGAACCCCGAACTGTTGATGCTCGAGACCGATCATGACCTGCGCACGCCGTCGGACATGCTGGTGATCGAGAAGGTCGCCAAGAGTGTGTTCCGGATGCGGGGCATCGATCGGGTGCAGACCATCACCCGCCCGCTGGGTGCACCGATCGAGCACAGCTCCATTCCGTTTCTGCTCGGTGCGCAGAACGCCGGCACGTTGCAGGCCGCGAAGTTCAACAACGACAACTCCGCGCAGCTGCTCGAACAGGCCGACGAGATGAGCAGGACCATCGCCAACATGGAGCGCATGTACGACATCACCGAGCACATGACCGAAGTCACGCACAGTATGGTGGCCAATACCCACGCCATGGCGGACACCACCGATGAATTGCGTGACCACATCGCCGATTTCGACGATTTCTTCCGGGTGTTCCGCAACTACTTCTACTGGGAGCCGCACTGCTACGACATCCCGATCTGTAACTCACTGCGCTCGATCTTCGACACCATGGACGGCATCGACCAACTCGACGAACGGATCCAGCTGCTCACCGCCGACATGGACCGGCTGGATCAGTTGCTGCCGCAGATGTTGCCGGTGCTGCGCAACACCGTCGACTCGATGACGCGGATGCGCGACTTCATGATCGCGACCCACAGCACCATGGCAGGCACCCAGGCCCAGCAGCAGGAACTGGCCAAGGGGGAGACGCAGATAGGTCTGTACTTCGATCAGGCCAAAAACGACGACTTCTTCTACCTGCCGCCGGATGTGTTCGACAATCCCGACTTCAAGCGGGGCATCAAGATGTTCATGTCGCCGGATCACCAGTCGGTCCGGATGATCATCACCCACCAGGGCGACCCGGCTTCGGTGGAGGGCATCGCCCATGTGCGCGACCTCAAATACGTCGTCGCCGACGCCCTCAAGGGCACCCCGCTGGCCGGCGCGAAGGTCTCGCTTGCCGGCACCGCATCGCTGTACGCCGATATGCAGGACGGCGTCGTCACCGACCTGATGATCGTGCTCATCGCGTCGCTGATCCTGATCTTCGCGATCATGCTGATCATCACCCGCAGCGTGGTGGCCGCCCTGGTGATCGTCGGCACCGTCGCCGCATCCCTGGGGATCGCGTGTGGGTTGTCGGTGCTGCTCTGGCAGGACATCCTGGGCCTGGGCGTGCAGTGGATCGTGATCCCGTTGTCGCTGGTGATCCTGCTGGCAGTGGGTTCGGACTACAACCTGCTGGTGGTCTCGCGGCTGCGAGAAGAGATACCCGCCGGGCTCAACACCGGCATCATCCGCGGGGTGGGGGCCACCGGACGTGTCGTGACCGCGGCCGGGCTGGTGTTCGCCTTCACCATGATGGCGATGATCGTCAGTGACCTGCGCGTGGTCGGCCAGCTCGGCACCACCATCGGTATCGGCCTGATCATCGACACGCTGATCGTGCGGGCGTTCATGACGCCGTCGATCGCCGCGGCGCTGGGCCGCTGGTTCTGGTGGCCGCTCAACACTTTTGAGATCACCCGCCGTGGCCGCAGCCGACCGGCACCGCGCCCCGCCGAGGACAACACCGCGCCTATCGGTCAGCCTGGATCGGTGTGAGTGTGACCGGCCGGCTGACGGATCCCGAATCGAGATTGCGTCGACGCACCGACGGTCGCCTCGATCGGTCCCGTGATCCCGCGATTCTCGACGCGGCGCTGGCCGCCCTGGCCGAGCACGGCTACGACGACACCAACATGAACGACATCGCCACGCGTGCCGGTGTCGGCAAGGCCGCCATCTACCGGCGCTGGTCGTCGAAGGCCGCGTTGATCGCCGACGCGCTGGTGTACTGGCGGCCCGACCTGATGCGCGACGACGTCGCCGACACCGGCAGCCTGGCCGGCGACTTCGACGCGCTGGTCGAACGGATGGCGCGCAACGACGACGATCTGATCTCCAACGACGTGATGTTGCGGGTTGCCGTCGAGGCCGCCCATGACCCGCACCTGGCCTCGGCTCTCGACGACATGCTGCTGCTCAAGGGCAGGCGGGTGGTGACGACCATCCTGCAGCGGGCCGCCGACCGTGGCGAGGTGGCACCGGGCCGGGACTGGTCGCTGGTCGCCGACGTGCTGTCCGGGGTGGGCCTGATCCGCGTCATGAGTGGTCAGAGCTTCGACGCCAAGTTCGCCCGGCAGGTCATCGACACGCTGGTGCTTCCGGCTGTCCTGGCGGCGAACACCGATTAGCCGTTCGCCCGAGATCGCCAATACAATCACCGGCGCAATGACCGAGATCCCGGCCGAAGCGGCCCGCCGCCGCACCTTCGCCGTCATCAGCCATCCCGATGCGGGGAAATCCACCCTGACCGAGGCGCTGGTGCTGCACGCCAGGGCCATCACCGAAGCCGGCGCGGTCCACGGCAAAGCCGGCCGTCGTGCCACCGTGTCGGACTGGATGGAGATGGAGAAGGCCCGGGGCATCTCCATCACCTCGACCGCCCTGCAGTTCCCGTATACCTCCGCTGCGGGGCGGGACTGCGTCATCAACCTGCTCGATACCCCCGGGCACGCCGACTTCTCCGAAGACACCTACCGGGTGCTGACCGCGGTCGACTCCGCGGTGATGCTCATCGACGCCGCGAAAGGTCTTGAGCCGCAGACCCTCAAACTGTTCCAGGTGTGCCGTCACCGTCGAATCCCGATCATCACGGTGATCAACAAGTGGGACCGCCCGGGCCGGCACGCCCTGGAGCTGATGGACGAGATCGCGGCCCGGATCGGGCTGCAGCCCACCCCGCTGACCTGGCCGGTCGGTGTCGCCGGAGACTTCAAAGGGGTGCTCGACCGCCGGTCGGGCAACTTCATCCGGTTCACCCGCACCGCCGGCGGCGCCACCGCGGCGCCCGAGGAACACATCGCCGCGGCCGATGCGCACGACGCGGCCGGCGACGACTGGGACACCGCGGTCGAAGAGTCCGAGTTGCTCACCGCTGACGGATCCGACTACGACCGCGAGAAGTTCCTCGACTGCGCGGCGACACCGGTGCTGTTCACCTCTGCGGCATTGAACTTCGGGGTGAATCAGCTGCTCGACGTGCTCGCCGAATTGGCGCCGCCGCCCACCGGGGCGCTCGACGTCGACGGCACCCGGCGCGCCACCGACGCACCGTTCAGTGCCTTCGTCTTCAAGGTGCAGGCCGGCATGGACTCCGCCCATCGCGACCGCATCGCCTACGCGCGGGTGTACTCGGGAACCTTCGAACGCGGCGACGTCCTCACCCACGCCGCCACCGGAAAGCCCTTTGTCACCAAATACGCCCAGTCGGTGTTCGGCCAGCAGCGCTCCACACTGGACAGCGCCTGGCCCGGTGATGTGATCGGGCTGGCAAACGCCGCCGCGTTGCGCCCCGGTGACACGCTGTATTGCGAACTGCCCGTGCGGTACCCGCCGATACCGAGTTTCTCACCGGAGCATTTCGCGGTGGCACGCAACGTCGACCCCAGCAAGCACAAGCAATTCCGTCGTGGCATCGAGCAGTTGGACCAGGAGGGCGTCGTTCAGGTGCTGCGCTCCGATCGCCGCGGCGAGCAGGCGCCGGTGCTCGCCGCCGTCGGCCCGATGCAATTCGAGGTGGCCGCCCACCGGATGGCCAGTGAGATCGGCGCCCCGATCTCGTTGGAGTCACTGCCGTATCAGGTCGCACGGATCGTGGATCCGGCGGACGTCGACTTCGTCGGCAAGCAGGCGCTGGCCGAAGTCATGACCCGCACCGACGGCGTGCACCTCGCGCTGTTCTCCACCCCGTGGCGGCTCGAAGGTTTCCAGCGCGACCACCCCGATGTGCGGCTGCGGTCATTGGTGGCCGCGGCGGGGTGACCGCGGGCCTTACCCGCGCAGCCGCACCATCCGCGTCGTCGAACTCTCGTCGAGCTCCACCACATCGCTGCGGGACCGCAGAAAGTCACTGAACGACTTGAAGCCCAACGACTTTTCGCTGAACGACGGGTCCATCCGCTTCATCTGCGCCTTGACCGCCGAATTGTGCAGCCACTCCACGTCGTCCTTTTCCAGGCCGAACTGCAGCGCGCGGGTCAGCAGCCGGGTGGCGGCGGCCTGCGGATCGGGCGGGGCGGGCTCGTCCGGCTCGGTCTTGGCGTTGCGGGGACGTGCCGGATCGACGGCCGGCACCCCGGGCAGCGCGTCGTAGCTGACGAAGTCGTCGCACGCGGCGGCCAGCGCGCGGCTGGTCGAGCCGGCCACCCCGATCCCGACCACGTAGCGGCCCAACCGTTTACAGCGCTGCGCCAGCGGGATGTAGTCGGAGTCGCCGGCGACGATCACCACGTGGGTGAGATCCGGCAGCCGGAACATGTCCTCGACCGCGTCGACGGCCAACCGGATGTCGGCACCGTTCTTGCCGTAGGCCGCCGCCGGGAACAACTGCACCAGATCGACCGCCCGGGCCACCAGTTGCTCGCGGTAGCCGGTGTTGACCTCGGCCGACCAGTCGGCGTAGGCGCGGGTGAGCACCAGCGTCCCGAACGACGACGCGAAGTCGATGATCGC
>CAYNJD010000151.1:0-7732 GCA_964397355.1 uncultured Mycobacterium sp.
GGGTCAGTCGCGACGCCCGGGAGTACGCCGCGAAGTACAACCTGATCCCGATCACGCCGGTCGACTCGGACGGCAACAAACTGGAAAACCCCGTCCGCTAGTGGAGTTCCTGCCGCTGGCCGCACCGGCCGCGACACCGGTACGGATCCTGACCATCGCCGGTTCGGACTCCGGCGGCGGCGCGGGCATCCAGGCCGACATGCGCACATGCGCGCTGCTCGGCGTGCACGCCTGCGTCGCGGTGACCGCAGTGACGGTACAGAACACGGTGGGAGTCAAGAGCTTTCACGAGATTCCCACCGACACCGTCGCGGCCCAGATCAACGCGGTGGTGCCCGACATCGGGATCCAGGCCGCCAAGACCGGGATGCTGGCCTCAGCGCGGATCATCGCAGGAGTGGCAGCGACATGGCGAGAGCTGGAGCTGGCGGTTCCACTGGTGGTCGATCCGGTGTCGGCGTCCATGCACGGTGATGCGCTGCTGGCGTCGTCAGCACTGGACGCACTGCGCGAGAAGCTGTTTCCGCTGGCGACGCTGGTGACACCGAACCTGCACGAGGTGCGACTGCTGGTGGGCGTCGACGTGGTCGACGCCGAATCCCAGCGGGAGGCGGCGCAAGCGTTACACGCGCTGGGACCGCGGTGGGTGCTGGTCAAGGGCGGGCATCTGCCGTCGGCGCAGCACAGTCCCGATCTGCTCTACGACGGCAACGATTTTCATGAGTTCACCGGGCCGCGGGTGGCCACCGGCGATGATCACGGCGCCGGTGACACGCTGGCCGCCGCCACGGCGAGCGCACTGGCCCACGGCTTCACCGTGCCCGACGCGGTGGCGTTCGCCAAACGCTGGGTAACCGAATGCCTGCGCGCCGCCTACCCATTGGGGCACGGGCACGGACCGGTCTCGCCGTTGTTCCGGTTGGCGGCGGGAGCATCGTGAGCCTGGAGGACATCGCCGGCATCGCCCACCACCCCGAGCGCACTCCCGCCGGCGTGGTGCTGCTGACCCACGGTGCCGGCGGTGACCGGGACTCGCCCATGCTGCAACGGGTTTGCGACGAATGGGCGCGGCGGGGCTTCCTGGCGATCCGCTACAACCTGCCGTTCCGCCGGCGCCGCCCGAAGGGCCCGCCGTCGGGTTCGGGTGCCGGTGACCGGGACGGCATCACCGCGGCCGTCGAGTACGCCCGCGACCTGGCCGCCGGACCGTTGATCGCCGGCGGGCACTCCTACGGCGGCCGGCAGACCTCGATGGTGGTGGCCGCCGGCGGGGCACCGGTGGATCTGCTGGCGTTGTTCTCCTACCCGCTGCATCCGCCCGGCAAGCCGGAGCGCGCCCGCACCGAGCACCTGCCCGACATCGCCGTGCCGGCGGTGTTCACCCACGGCGGTTCGGATCCCTTCGGCAGCCTGACCGAGATCCGTGCCGCCGCCGCGTTGCTCCCGGCGCCGCACGAGGTCGTCGAGATCGCCAACGCCCGCCACGACCTGGCGTCGAAGACGCTGGACGTGCCGGCGCTGGCCGTCGACGCCGCGCTGCGGCTACTGGGCTGAGGCAGCGGCCCGAGACTCACCGGTCGTAGTCGTCCTCACCCGAGGGCACGATCCGATGCTGCTCGAGCACATCGGTGGGGTCGGCCTCGATGGTCGCCGGAATGTCCACGCCGAACACGTCGGCGTCCTCGGCCAGGTCGTCGGCCGGCACCGCCTGGTCCGCGAGGTCGATGTCACTGGCTTCGGCATTATTGCTGGTCATGACCGCCTCCCGTAATCGTGAACCGTGTGTGATTCCCATTGTCCGCACGGCCCGGTGAACTTCGCTGGTTACTGGTGGGTCAGGTACCGTAATTTGCATGAGTACGGAGCTGATCGACGTCGTCATCGTGGGTGCGGGCTTCGGCGGGATGGGTGCCGCGATCGAGCTCAAAAAGCTCGGCTACGACGACATCGTGCTGCTCGAGCGCGAGGACGACCTCGGCGGAACGTGGCACGTCAACCGCTACCCGGGCTTGGCGGTCGACATTCCGTCGACCACGTACTCCTACTGGTTCGAACCCAACCCGCACTGGTCGCGGCTGTTCGCCACCGGTTCGGAGCTCAAGCGCTACGCCGAGCACGTCGCCGACAAGTACGACGTGCGCCGCCACATGCGGTTCAACACCTGCGTCGAGGGCGCCCGCTGGGACGAGGAAGCCCAGCGCTGGCAGGTCAGCCTGGCCGACGGCGCGACGCTGAGCGCCCGCTACCTGATCACCGCCACCGGTTTCCTGTCCCAGCCGCACACGCCGGACATCCCCGGCATCGCCGGTTTCGGCGGCAAGGTGGTGCACACCACCGCCTGGGATGACAGCCACGACTTCACCGGCCGCCGGGTCGGCCTCATCGGCACCGGCGCCACGGCGGTGCAGCTGATCCCGGAACTGGCCAAGACGGTCGGCGACCTGACGGTCTACCAGCGCACCCCCATCTGGGTGGCCCCGAAGCTGGACTTCGGGTTCTCCCCGGCCGTGCAGGCGCTGTTCGCGCGGGTGCCGGCCGCGCAGCGGGCACTGCGTTGGGTGACCGACAACCTGCTGGAGTTCATGACGTTCGTCGGGGTGCTCAACTTCCCGTACTTCCGCCGGCTGTCGATCGCCGCGATGGACCTGTGCAAGATTCACCGGTTCATCTCGATCCGCGACAAGGAACTGCGGGCCAAGCTCACCCCGAGCTACGACATCGGCTGCAAACGGCCCAGCTGGTCCAACGACTACTACCGCAGCTTCAACAAGCCGCACGTGCACCTGGAGACGGCCGGGATCGAGCGGATCGAGCCGGACGGCATCGTCACCGCCGACGGGCGCAAGAGCGAGATCGACACGCTGGTGCTGGCCACCGGCTTCGACCTGTGGGAGGCCAACTTTCCTGCCATCGAGATCGTCGGACGCGACGGACGCAACCTGGGAAAGTGGTGGCGCGAGAACCGGTTCCAGGCATACCAGGGCGTATCGATTCCGGCGTTCCCGAATTTCTTGAGCCTGGCCAGCCCGTACGCGTTCTGCGGGCTGTCGTTCTTCAACACCATGGAATACCAGATGCGGCACATGGGCCGGTTGTTCGGCGAGGTGCAGCGCCGGGGCGCGACGACGTTCGAGGTCACCGAGGCCGCCAACACCCGCTTCCTCGACGAGATGACCAAGCGGCTGGACCGCTCGGTGTTCTACGCGGGCGATTGCGCCACCTCACGGTCGTACTACTTCAACCACAGCGGCGAAGCATCGCTGCTGCGGCCCACCTCGGTGCGTAACGCCGTGCGCGAGGGCTCCCGGTTCCCGCTGGAGGACTACCAGATCGCCTGAGCCCGCAGGCGTTCGGCGTCAATCGGAGCCCATCAGCATGGACTCCATCAGCCTGCGGAGGGCGGCCTGAGCGTAGCCCGGGCCGCCCGGCTCAGCCCCGTCATGGCGCGCCTTGCTTTCGCGGCTCAGCCGCCCCAGGTCGTCGACAAGTGCCGCCAACGCGTGAACCAGGAACCGCGCGTGCACCAGTTCCAGGTTCGGCCTGACCGCCATCAGCGGTTTGGCCCAGGTATCGATGAAAGCGCGCTCGGAGTCCCGCAGCAGTTCCCGCTCGGCCGATGCCAGGTTCACCCGCTCGGTGTCATAGACGGCCGCCAGTTCGGGATTGGCGAACAGGGTGGCGGCGTACGCCTCGATCAGCCGGGTCAGCGCCTCCCGCGGCTCGGCGAAGACGCCCGCGATGGCGGCCATCTCCCCGGCGATCCGGTCCACGGCGCGCTGCAGACCCGTCGTCAGGATGTCGCTCTTACTGGAGAAGTACCGGTAGACGCCGGAGGCCGGGACACCGACGGCGTCGGCGATCTCGGTGACGCTGGTCTCGGCGTAGCCCTTCTTGCCGAACAGCAGGATCGCCGCGTGCAGCAGCGCCTCGTACGGCCCGGCGTCGGGGGTGAAAATGCGCCACACCGACGGGCGGTTGACCCCGACTTCGCCGGGTTGCGGCAGTCGGGTGGCCACCAGCGACCGCGCCGCCTCGATGAGCAGCGGGCGGACCTCGTCGTCCGGGAGCTGCAACCGGTGCCCGAGGACGCTGCCGGCGATGCTGAGCACGCTCACCGACAGGGTCCAGCGCTCCACCGAGTTCAGCCCCGGCCGCAGCACGCCGATCGGGCGTTGCACGCGCGTATTGACCGTACGCATGTGCGCCATGAGACGGGCCTGGTCGTCGGGCTGCAGGTAGCGGCCCTGCCAGCGGTAGAGTCCGCCGGCCTGGCGGTTGCGGAGTGCCGTCGAGATGAGCTCGTCGACGATGCGGTCCAAGACTGCCGCCGCGTCTCGATGCAGCTCGGCCTCGGATAGCTCATCGAGGAAGGCGGTGCAGTCGACCAGTTGCTGACCGAGTGCGCCGACGACGACGGCGAACATGTCGTACTTGCTGGGGTAGTGCCGGTAGAGCGCGGGAGCGGAGATTCCGACTCTGCCGGCGATCGCCTCCATGCTGGTCGCGTGATAGCCCTGCGCACTGAACGCTTCCGCAGCCGCACGCGTGATCTGTGCTTTGCGGTCTTTCGGGCGCCGCCTGATGCGGGCGCCCATGCGTCCGGCCGGGTCGTTCGTGGCACCGAGCGTGATAACCACCCCTTATCAACTCAGACCAGCCTTGTCACTTGCACAGCATTATTAACACACCAATGTGAACAATGCAGCGCAGGGTGCTCGACGGCGGTATGCCTGGTCACGGCGGCTACGGGCCCAACGGTTCGCGGTGGCGCTGGGCGTGGGACGGGACACCGTTGGGGCCTCCGATGGACTGGGCGTAGGTGGCCACCGCGAATGCCGCCGCGGAACCGGTGAGCGCCAGCGCATGCCGGTCGATCTTGTCGACGGTGTCGCCCCGGCCGTGGTAGTTCGGGTCGAACGCGGCGCCGGGTTTGCCGCCCCACAGCCGGGCCTGCGCGGTCGTCTTGAGCTGCGACGCCCCGGTGGTGATGCCGCCGACCGGCACCCCGGCCACTACGAACGGGCTGTAGTCGGTGTCGCTGCTCAACGGCATGTCGGCGGGCCGCACACCCACCAGGTTGAGGTAGCCGGCCAGGGTGCGCTCGACACCGGCCGATCCGACCGGGACGTCGCCGGGGGCGATGTCGCGGCTCGGCATCGCCGACTGGTCGCCGTCGTAGGTGAAGTAGCCGGGGTTCGGAGAGCCGAGCATGTCGAAGTTGAGGTACACCGCGATGTCGTTGAGTTGGTCGCGATCGAGTCCGAACACGTAATCGCTGGAGCCCCCGAGCTGTTGTTCCTCGGCGGCCCAGAACGCGAACCGCACCGCGTTGGTCACCGCGGGGGACGGGCCCAGCTGCAGCGCGGCCTCCAGCACCGCGGCCACCCCGGACCCGTTGTCGTTGATTCCCGGTCCGCCGGGAGCGCCGTCCAGGTGCGCACCGACCATCACGACGTCATGCTCGGATCCGGTTCTGGTCTGCGCCAGGATGTTTCGCGACGTGACCTTGACGGTGGTGGTGTCCAGCACCAGCCGCACCGCACCGGTGGCACGACGCAGCGCACGGTCGCCGTCGCGCCCGGTCACCGCCACCGGCATCGTCAGGTGGTCGTAGTACTCCGGCGGGAACAGGCCCGCCGGCGCACCGTTGCGGTTGGGTGGGCTGACCACGATCAGTGCGGCGGCACCGCGTTGCGCGGCCACGTTCTGCTTGTCGACCACCGAGCAGTCGGTGTCGCTGACCACCGCGATGCCCCCGCGGGGCACCGTGGCCGGGTAGTCGCCGGCCGCGCAACCCGCCGATCGGGTCGGCCGGACCACCGGCCCGGTCACCCCACCGCTCGGGGTCCGCACCAGCAGCGACGCCTGGTCCACCGGGTAGCCGATGCCGGCGACGGTCAGGGTGGGCTTGCCGGGCGACGTGGTGTCCAGCCTGGTGAATTCCGGCGTCTGGACCTCGAAGCCTTTGTCCCGCAAGGCATTCGTCACATAGTCAACGCTGGCATCGAAGCCCGGCGTGCCGTCGGCCCGGTTGCCTTGGTGCTCGTCGGCGATCTCCTGCAGGTGCTGCAGGTGGGCCATCATCGCGTCTGCTTCGACCTGTTCGGCCAGCCGGTTGGACAGCGGTGGCCCGATGGGCTCCGGCGAGCAGCCCATCAGCAGGCCGGCGATGACGGCCTGGCAGACCAGCAGGGCTCCCGCCGGACGGATCACGGGGTGGTGACGACGTGACGGGTGCGGTCGTCCCGTACCGGAACTCCATTGCGGCCGCTGAGATCCTGCGCGTAGATCCCGACGGCGTAGGGGACGCCCCGGCCGTTGACCGCCAGTTCGTCACGGTCGATGTTGTCGATGGTGTCGCCCTTTTGGTGGTAGTTCGGGTCGAACGGCTCGTCGGCGGCGCCGCCCCATAGTTTGGCCTCCTCCGCCGACTTCTTCACCTCGGCACCGGAGAACAGCCCGCCGGACGGGATGCCGGCCTGGGTGAATCCGTCGTAGTCGGAGCGGCCGTCGAATGAGGTGTCGCGGGCTTGTTTGCCGGCGGACTCCAGATAGGCGACCAGGGTTCGCTCGATACCGGCCGAGCCTTCCGGCACCACCGGCCGGCCGCGTTCGTCCACGGGCAGCGACTGGTCACCGTCGTAGGTGAAGTAGCCGGGGTTAGGCGAGCCGAGCATGTCGAAGTTCATGTACAGCGCGATGTTCTTGAGCTGTTCGACGTCGAGCGACTCGACGTACTTCATCGAACCGATCAGGCCGAGCTCTTCGGCGCCCCAGAAGCCGAACCGCACAGCGTTGTTCACCTGCGGCGAATCCCCAAGTTGCAGAGCGGTTTCCAGCACTGCGGCCACCCCGGAGCCGTTGTCGTTGATGCCGGGCCCCTCCGGGACACTGTCGAGGTGGGCGCCGAGCATGACCACGTTCTCGGTGGAGCCGGTCTTGGTCTGGGCGATCACGTTTCGGGTGGGAATGTCGTCGGTGTGCGCGTCGAGCTTGACGGTGGTGGTGCCGTGCCCGCCGCGCAGCATGGTGCCGTCGGCCTTGGTCACGCTCACGACGGGGATCTTGACCTCGGTCTTCTCCCCCAGCGTGCCGCCCATCTTCTCCTCGTCGACGTTGTCGGCGACCACCAGCGCCACCGCGCCCTTCTCGACGGCGATGGCCATCTTCTCCTTGAACGGGCAGGTGCCGCGGTCCACCAGCACGACGGCGTCCTTGAGCGTCAGTCCGTCGTAGTCCTCGGCGCTACAGCCCGGGCTGTCGTCGGCCGGCGCGGCCACCAACGGCCCGGTGACGCCGTCGGCCGGGGTGCCGAGGCTGTACTGCAGCGCGCGGGCCTCCACGGTCTTGTCGCCGAGTTGCACCGATCCCTTCTCGGCCTTGAAGACCCGGGCGATGAACTCCGGGGTCTCCACCTCGAAACCGTGATCGCGCAGGGTGTTGGCCACGTAGTCGACGCTGGCGTCGTATCCCGGGGTGCCGATGGCGCGGGTGCCGTCGTGGGCGTCGGCGATGTCCTGCAGCTTCTGCAGGTGCGCCATCATCGCGTCGATGGTGACCTTGTCGCGCAGATCGTCGGCGAATTTGGCGGCCGCCGCGGCATCCGGGGCCTGCGCGGCGTCTTGCGGTGCGCGGCTGCACCCGCCGCTGAACAGTGCACCGAGCAGCACGGCGCCGAGGACGGGCATCAGCTTCGACTTGTGATTCACCGCGTCCACGTTAGTGGGTGCGC
>CAYNJD010000152.1:0-7661 GCA_964397355.1 uncultured Mycobacterium sp.
TTCTGGCTGCGGTACAGGTCGGTCTTGGTGCGCTTGGCGTAGCCGGTCTCGGTGATGGTGACGACGACGTCCTCGCGGGCGATCAGATCCTCGTCGGCGACATCGCCGTCGGCGGCGATGATCCGGGTCCGGCGGTCGTCGCCGTACTTCTCGACGATCTCCCCGAGCTCTTCCTTGACGATCTTCCGCTGCCGCTCCGGCTTGGCCAGGATGTCTTCCAGATCGGCGATCTCGGCCTCGATCTTGGCCAGGTCGTCGATGATCTTCTGGCGTTCCAGTGCGGCCAGCCGGCGCAACTGCATGTCCAGAATCGCTTGCGCCTGAATCTCATCGATGTCGAGCAGTTCGATCAGGCCCTGGCGCGCCACATCGACGGTCTCCGACGCCCGGATCAGCGCGATGACCTCGTCGAGGGCGTCGAGCGCCTTGACCAGACCGCGCAGGATGTGCGCCCGTTCGTTGGCCTTGCGCAGCCGGTAGGTGGTGCGCCGCACGATCACGTCGAGTTGGTGGGCGACGTAGTGCCGGATCATCTGATCCAGCCGCAGCGTGCGCGGCACCCCGTCGACGATGGACAGCATGTTCGCGCCGAAGCTGGTCTGCAGTTGGGTGTGCTTGTAGAGGTTGTTCAGCACCACCTTGGCCACCGCGTCGCGCTTGATCTCGACGACGATGCGCAGGCCCACCCGGTCGCTGCTCTGGTCCTCGATGTTGGCGATACCGACCAACTTTCCGTCGCGCACCTGTTCGGCGATCGACGTGATGAAGTTGTCGTGGTTGACCTGATACGGCAACTCGGTGATGACCAGCAGTGCCCGGCCGCGCGAGTCCTCCTCGATCTCGACCACACCGCGCATCCGGATGGAGCCGCGGCCGGTCCGGTAGGCGTCGCTGATGCCCTGCGAGCCGACGATCAGCCCGGAGGTGGGGAAGTCCGGGCCTTTGACCCGTTCCATCACCGCTTCCAGCGTGGTCTCTTCGTCGGCGTCGTAGTTGTCCAGGCACCAGAACACCGCTTCGGCGAGTTCACGCAGATTGTGCGGCGGGATGTTGGTCGCCATACCGACCGCGATACCACCGGAGCCGTTGGCCAGCAGGTTCGGGAACCGGCTGGGCAGCACCGTCGGCTCCTGCACCCGACCGTCGTAGTTCGGGATGAAATCGACTGTCTCCTCGTCGATCTCACGCAACATCTCCATGGCCAACGGGGTCAGCCGCGCTTCGGTGTAACGCATGGCGGCCGGCGGGTCGTTGCCCGGCGAACCGAAGTTGCCCTGGCCGTCGACCAGCGGGTAACGCAGTGACCACGGCTGGGCCATCCGCACCAGGGTGTCGTAGATCGAGGCGTCGCCGTGCGGGTGGTAGTTGCCCATCGTCTCGGCAACGGAGCGCGCCGATTTCGCGTGGCTGCGGTCCGGCCGGAACCCGGAGTCGTACATCGCGTAGAGCACCCGGCGGTGCACCGGCTTGAGTCCGTCGCGCACCTCGGGCAGCGCCCGGCCGACGATCACGCTCATCGCGTAGTCGATGTAGCTGCGCTGCATCTCCTGCTGGATGTCGACCGGCTCGATCCGGTCCAGCGAATCGTCCTCCGGCGGCAGCGTCGTGTCTGTCATCTCTTCCTCGTTCAGTCGGTCAGGCGACTCGGATGCCGCTAAACATCCAAGAAGCGAACGTCTTTGGCGTTGCGCGTGATGAAGCTGCGGCGCGCCTCGACGTCCTCACCCATCAGGATGGAGAACAACTCGTCGGCGGCGGCGGCGTCATCGAGGGTGACCTGCCGCAGCACCCGCACCGTCGGGTCCATCGTTGTCTCCCACAACTCCTTGGCGTCCATCTCGCCGAGGCCCTTGTACCGCTGGATGCCGTCGTCGACGTTGATCTTCTTGCCGGCGGCCTTGCCCGCTTCCAGCAGTCCGTCGCGTTCCCGGTCGGAGTAGGCGAATTCGGGATCGGCGCCGCGCTGCCACTTGAGTTTGTACAGCGGCGGTTGCGCCAGGAAGACGTGGCCGTGCTCGATCAGCGGCCGCATGAACCGGAACAGCAGGGTCAACAGCAGTGTCGAGATGTGCTGTCCGTCGACGTCGGCGTCGGCCATCAGCACGATCTTGTGGTAGCGCAGCTTGGCGATGTCGAACTCGTCGTGGATGCCGGTGCCCAGCGCGGTGATGATCGCCTGGACCTCGTTGTTCTTGAGTACCCGGTCGATGCGGGCTTTCTCGACGTTGATGATCTTGCCGCGCAACGGCAGAATCGCCTGGAACATCGAGTCGCGGCCGCTCTTGGCCGAGCCGCCGGCTGAATCCCCCTCCACCACATACAGTTCCGACTTGCTCGGGTCGTTCGACCGGCAGTCGGCGAGCTTGCCGGGCAGCCCGCCCAGATCGGTGGCGCTCTTGCGCCGCACCAGCGCCCGGGCCTTGCGCGCGGCCTCGCGGGCCTGCGCCGAGGACACCGCCTTGTTGATGATCACCTTGGCTTCGGCCGGGTTGGCCTCGAACCAGTGGCTGAGCTGCTCGTTGCAGACCTTCTGCACGAACGACTTCACCTCGGTGTTGCCCAGTTTCGTCTTGGTCTGGCCCTCGAACTGCGGCTGGGACACCTTCACCGAGATGACGGCCGCCAGCCCCTCGCGGATGTCCTCCCCGGTGAGGTTGGGGTCCTTGTCCTTGAGCAGCTTCTTGTCCTTGGCGTACTTGTTGACCACGCTGGTCAGCGCCGACCGGAAGCCCTCTTCGTGGGTGCCGCCCTCGGCGGTGTTGATGGTGTTGGCGAAGGTGTGCACCGACTCCGAATAGCCGCCGTTCCACTGCATCGCGATCTCGACTTCGTGGCCGGTTCCCTTGCCGTCGTAGTCGATGATGGTCGGGTGGATCGCGGTCTTGGTGCGGTTGATGTGCGCGACGAAGTCGCGCAGGCCGCCCGGGTAGTGGAAGACGCGGTGCTTGACCTTGTGCGGCGCCTCTGATTCGGCTGCCTTGTCCTCGGCGGACTTGGGGGCTTCGGCGGTGTCGCTGACGACCTCGTCGACGACCTCTTCGGTGCGCACCCGTTCGTCGGTGAGTTCGATGGTCAGGCCCTTGTTGAGGAAGGCCATCTCCTGCAGCCGGCGGGCCACCGTCTCGAAGTCGTAGTTGGTGGTCTCGAAGACGTCCGGGTCGGCCCAGAACCGGATGGTGGTACCGGACTTCTTGGTCTTGTCGCCCTTTTTGAGGTCTCCGGGCACCGACTTGTCGTAGGTCTGAAACCACTGGTAGCCGTCGACGCAGATGTCGGCTTCCAGCCGGGTGGACAGCGCGTTGACCACCGAGACGCCCACGCCGTGCAGGCCACCGGACACGCTGTAGGCACCCTCTTCGAACTTGCCGCCGGCGTGCAGCACGGTCATGACGACGTCGACCGTCGGGATGCCGGTGGCGTGCATGGCCACCGGGATGCCGCGGCCGTCGTCGGCGACCTCGACGCCGCCGTCTTCGAGGATGCGCACCGCCACCTTGCTGGCGAAGCCGGCCATCGCCTCATCGACGGCGTTGTCGACCACCTCCCAGATCAGGTGATGCAGACCGCGTTCACCCGTGGAGCCGATGTACATACCGGGTCTTTTACGGACGGCTTCGAGGCCTTCGAGAACCTTGATCGAATCGGCACCATACTTGTTTTGGGCAGCCACGGTCGGGGAGCTCTCCTCAGGGTCGCAAGCAGCATTCGACGCATCAACGGGGGTGGATGCGCGGGATACCGGAACAGTCTACCGTGACGGGCCGACGGCGAGCATTTTCTCGGGGTGTTTCCACCCATCTGATTGCGCCGTGACGCCGATATCGCGCTTGAGTTCGTGTCCGGCCGCTGGCCGGAGCGTTTTTTATGCTCGTAGCGCCGCTGAGGCGCGGATCTTCGTCGGCTATCCGTAGGTGTCGCGCGGCCCTCGTCCCGACACGTGCAGCGGTCCCTTGCGCCACGACGGCGCGGTCGGACCGGTGATCTTCAAACTCTTCACCACGCCGTCGCCGACGGCGGCGGCGATCTTGGCCAGCAGTTGGGCCTGCACCAGCCGCAACTGGGTGGCCCAGGCGGTCGATTCCGCCGACACACTGAGCACCCCCTCGGCCAGCCGGGTCGGGGTGGCGTGCGAGGCGATGTCCTCGCCCACCACCGAGCGCCACCGGCCCAGCACGGTTCCCTCGGCGACCTGCGCCGACCAGCCCCGGGATTGCGCCAGGTCGCGGGTGGCCGCACCCAGTGTCTGCGGGTCGCGGCGATCCGGTCCCGGCCCCGACCACGCGCGCCGGCCGCCGCCACTTCCCGCCGGCCGCCGCCGCAACGGCGCCCGCCGCCCCTGGCCGACGTCTTTGCCCTGGCTGCGCGCCGCTTCACGCGCTTCGGCCAACGTCCGCCGGACCAGATCCATGCCGGTGAGCCCCGACAGGTGTGGGGGCGGTTCCAGGCCATCGGAGTCGGTCACGAGGTGCTCCCGGTCAGCTCGGAGACTCTGCCGTTGTCGTCCTCGACCACCGCGATGCGGATCTGGCTGGCCTGCCAGTCCGCGGGTACGTCGTCGGCGACGGCGGCGGTGACCAGGACCTGCTCGGCACCGGCCGCCACGTCGGCCAGCGCACGCCGGCGCGCGGTGTCCAGCTCGGCGAACACGTCGTCGAGCAGCAACACCGGTTCGGCGCCTTCACTGCGCAGCAGTTGGTAGGCGGCCAACCGCAGCGACAGCGCCATCGACCACGATTCACCGTGGCTGGCAAAGCCTTTCACCGGAGTGTCCCCGAGCCGAAGCTCCAGTTCGTCGCGGTGCGGCCCGACCAGGCACACACCGCGTTCCAGTTCGGCGCGGCGCCGGCGCCCCAATTCCGCCAGCAGCGCCTCCTGCAGTGCGGCCGGATTGACCTCGCCGGGCGGGATCTCCGACTTCGGCCGGTAGGCCACCGCCGCGGTGCGGGTTCCGGGGGCCAGCAGTTGGTAGGCCTTCTCCACCTCGGGAGCCAGCTGGTTGACCAGCTCGATGCGGGCGGCCATCAGCTCCGCGCCGTGCTCGGCCAGCTGTGCGTCCCACACATCGAGGGTGTCGAGCACCGAGCGGTCACCGCGGTGCAGGGCGCCTGGCGCGCTTTTGAGCAGCGCGGTGCGCTGCCGCAGCACCTTGTCATAATCGGCGCGCACCGCGGCAACCCGTGGCCGGCGCACACTGGCCAGTTCATCGAGGTAGCGGCGCCGCTCGCCGGGGTCGCCGCGCACCAGCGCCAGGTCTTCCGGGGCGAACAGCACCGCACGCAGCACCCCGACCACCTCGCGGGCGTGGCGGACCGGAGCGCGGTTGAGCCGCACCTTGTTGGCCCGTCCGGCCGCGATCTCCAGGTCGACCGCCAGTTCGCGGCCCTCATTGACGACGATCGTCGAGACCAGCGCCCGGCCGGCGCCCGAGCGGATCAGCGGTGCGTCGGTGGCAACCCGGTGAGATCCCAACGTCGACGAATACCACAGCGCCTCAACAAGATTGGTTTTCCCGTAACCGTTCGGCCCGACCAGGACCGTCGCACCCGGACCCAGCTCGAGGTCGACGTGTGCCCAGGACCGGAAGTCCCGCAGGCCCAGGTGGCGGACGTACACCGCGAAACCCACCCCTCCCGTCGTGTGGCGGCCGCGCCGGTCAGCCGGGCAGGCGAACCGGCATCAACAGGTAGACGTAGTCCGAGGGCACCGCCGGGAACGGGCCGGCGCCGGTGAGCGCCGGATCGTCGTCGCTCGCGGGCCGCAGCACGGCCGGCTTCTTGGGATCGGTGAATCCCATCGACACCTTCTCGCTGTGCAGCGAACCCAGCCCGTCGGTCAGATACGTCGGGTTGAACGCGATGGTCAGCGGCTCACCCACGAAGTCGACCGGCAGATCCTCCTCGGCCCGGCCGACGTCTTCGGCGCCGGCCGACAACCGCAGCGTCCCCTCGGACAATTCCAGCCGCACCTGTGCGCCGCGGTCGGCGACCAGCGCGACACGTTTGATGGCCTCGGTCAGCTCCGCCACACCGATGGTGGCGACCGCCAGATGCTCGGTGGGCAGCAGTTGCCGGAACTTCGGGAATTCGGCGTCCAGCAGTCGGGTGGTGCTGCGCTTGCCCGCGCTGGTGATACCCAGCAGGCCTTCGCTGCCCACCGCCGGACCGGCACCGAGAGCCAGGTGCACCTCGGTACCGTCACCGCTGGCTTTGGCGGCCTCGGCGAGTGTCTTGGCCGGCACCAGCACCGCGGCTTCGGTGCCCGGCGCCGACGACCACGTCAGTTCCCGGACCGCCAGGCGGAAGCGATCCGTGGCTGCCAAAACCACTGTGTTACCGGATATTTCAACGCGGATACCGGTCAGCATCGGCAACGTGTCGTCCCGGCCCGCGGCCACCGCGACCTGGCTGATGGCCTCGGCGAACAGATCCGCGGGCAGCACCCCGGTCTCGTCGGGCAACGTCGGCAGCGTGGGGTAGTCCTCGACGGTCATCGTCGGCAGCGAGAACCTGGCGTTGCCGCAGCTCAAGGCCACCCGGGTGGCCTCGACCTGCACCTCGACCGGCTTGGCGGGCAGCGCCCTGGTGATGTCGGAGAGCAACCGTCCGGACACCAAAACGCTTCCCGGAGAAGCGATCTCGGCTGCCAGCTGGACCTCGGCGGAAACCTCGTAGTCGAACCCGGAGACCGTCAGCCCGTTGTCGGAGCCGGTGAGCAGCACTCCGGCCAGCAGCGGGACGGTCGGCCGGGCCGGCAACGACTTGGCCACCCACGCCACCGCGTCAGCGAAGTCATCCCGGTCCAGGCGGAATCTCAAGTCGGTCAGACCCGCGTTCGTGGTCGCCGCGTCCATAGCGTCCTCTCGTCACCTCGATATCGAGCTCTACGCCGCGGCGACCGGTGAACTTCCCCCACCTGCGGCCGAGCAACGCTCACGACAAGCGTAAGAGCGGTAGGCCACCAACCGTAGAGCCTCGAAGCCCGTCGTGAAAGTTAATCGTTGACTCCGGCTGTCGCGGCCGGGCACCCCCGCCGGTGAGGACTCGGTGGTTATGAACAGCCCCGGCCGACGAGAATCCCCAACGGCCTGTTTTTGGAAGTAATCGAGGTAGAGATCCCAGTATTAGTAGTAAGGCCTGTGCATGGTGGGCACAGCAGCGCATCGTTGCTGCTGAGCGGGGTTGCCGGGCTGGGGACCAACGGTGAACAACACGCCCACACCGGCCCGGGCGGCTGTGTATGGAACCGCGGCTGTGCATCGCGGGCCGGTTCATCCTCGGTTGGTCGACAGGTTGTCCGCAGCGGTATCCACAGGCGGTGACCGTAACGGGTGGTGCGAGTGTGTCAGAAGTTTTTTGAACGGAATCGGCGTCCGGCACGCGGCGATCAGCGCTTGGCGCGCTGCCGGATCCGTGTGGTGAGCTCTTTGACCTGATCGAAGACCTCGCGGCGCTCGGCCATCTCGCCGCGGATCTTGCGTTCGGCGTACATCACCGTGGTGTGGTCGCGCCCGAAGGCCTGCCCGATCTTGGGCAGTGACAGGTCGGTCAGCTCCCGGCAGAGATACATCGCGATTTGCCGGGACTGGGCCAGCGGGCGCGTCTTGCCCGGGCCGCGCAGTTCCTCGACGGTGGTGTCGAAGTACTCGGCGATGACGGCCATGA
>CAYNJD010000153.1:0-7639 GCA_964397355.1 uncultured Mycobacterium sp.
TCGCACTCGGCTCGTCGACCGGCTCGACCACCCGCCAGCCCGGCAACCCCGCCAGCAGCTGCCGGCTCAGCGCACCCACCTCGGCCAGCCGCGCCCGTATCGGCGCCGGCCCGGCCGCCAGATGCTCGCCCAGTGCCACCGAAAACCCCAGCTGCGCCGCGAGATTCACATCACCGGACTCCGGACCGGATTGCAGCAGGCCCGCCAGCGGGGCCCGCACCGCCAGCGCGCCGACACCGCGCGGACCGGCAAGCCACTTGCGTGATGAGGAGTAGACGACGTCGGCGCCCACTGCGCAGTCGATCTGGCCCAGCGCCTGGGCGCCGTCGACCACCAGCGGCACCCCGGCCTCCGCGCACACCCGCGCCATGGGCGCCAGCGGCTGCACCAGCCCCCGGTGGCTGCCGACCGGCGTCAGGTGCACCAGGTCCGGCGGATCGGCGGCGAGCGCGGCCGCTGCCGCATCCAGCAGCAGCCGTCCGGTCTCGTCGACCGGCAGCAGCCGCCGGGTGAAGCCGTGCGCGGCCATCACCGCCAGGTTGGGGCCGTACTCGCCGGGCAGGCAGCCCAGCGTGCGGCGCCCGGCGGGCCAGCGCGACAGCAGCAGATCCAGCGCATGCCGCGAACCGGTGGTGAACACCACGTCGGCGGCGGCCGTCCCGGTGAGTGCGGCGAACGCCGCCCGACCGGCCTCGAGCGCCGGCTCGGCGGCTTCAGCGGCGACATAGCCGCCGACCTCGGCTTCGTGGCGGGCGTGTGCGGCCGCGGCATCCAATGCGGCGTAGCTCTGCCGGGAACAGGCCGCACTGTCCAAGTGCAGCCCGGCGACCGGCGGGCGCGCCGCACGCCAACTGTCGGAGAGGCTCATTTGACGGCGAGCGACAGGCCGAAATCACCGGCCGCGTCGGTCCACCACCGGTGGCGCCGCAACCCGGCAGCAGCCAGCTCGGCGGCCACCTGCTCGGGCCGGAACTTGCAGGACACCTCGGTGAGCATCTCTTCGCCGACCGCGAAGTCGACGGCCAGGTTCAGCGCCGCGATCACGACATGCTGCGCGCTGCGCGCCCGCAGCCACATCTCGATGCGCTGATCCGCCGAATTCCACCGCGCCACATGGGCGAATTCGTCCAGGTCGAAATCGGCGTCCAGTTCCCGGTTGACCACGGCGAGCACGTTGCGGTTGAAAGCGGCTGTGACGCCGGCGGAGTCGTCGTAGGCGCGTACCAGCCGCGCGGTGTCCTTGACCAGATCGGTGCCCAGCAGCAGGCCGTCGCCGGGTTCCATCACCGCGGCCAGTGCCGCCAGGAAGTCGGCACGCGGCTCCGGCGTCAGGTTTCCGATGGTGGAACCCAGGAACACGAACAGTCGCCTGCCCCCAGCCGGGATCTGTGCCAGGTGGTGCTCGAAGTCGCCGCAGACAGCGTGCACCCGCACACCCGGGTAGTCCCGTGCGATCGCTTCGCCCGCCATCTCCAGCACGCCGGAGTCGACGTCGAAGGGGACGAACCGGCGAAGTGATCCGCCGGCATCTAACGCGTCCAGCAGCATCCGGGTCTTCTCCGAGGTGCCGCTGCCCAATTCCACCAGGGTGTCCGCGCCGGACAGCGACGCCACCTCGCCGGAGTGGGCGCGCAGGATCTCCGCCTCCGCGCGAGTCGGATAGTACTCCGGCAGCCGGGTGATCCGGTCGAACAATTCGCTACCGATCTCATCGTAGAACCATTTGGGCGGCAACGATTTCGGATGCTGCGCCAAGCCGTGACGCACATCATCTCGCAGTGCGGTACGCGCCGCATCCGCCGCCAGGTGGTTGGTCAGCGAGACCGTCATCGAGTTCCTTCCAATGGGGTAACCGCGACATCGCCGTCATGCACATCGACCAGGTGCCGGTCCGGGATATCCACCCAGCGCGGGTCGTCATCGTAGGGCTCACTGGCCAGTACCACGCCGTCGGCGCCGTGCAGCATCGACAATGTGTCCCCCCACGTCGTGGCCAGCATCCGGGAACCGTTGGCGGCCAGGATGTTCAGCCGGGCGCCGGGATCCGCGGCGCCGATCTCGGTGACCACCTCCCCCAGCGAGTCCAACCCGCGGTCGAAGATCGTTGCCGCCAGTATCGCGCTGTCGCACACGGATTCAGCCCCGGCGCATACGGGCAGCACTGCGGTGTTCACCACGCCGTTGTGTGACAACAGCCAGTCGCCTCCCGCGAACGGCGCGACGGCACTGGCCTCGATCGGCATGCCGACGGTCGCCGAGCGGACCGCGGCCACCACGCAATGACTCGATAACACCGGCGCCACCGAAGCGAACGAGACATCGCCCCACAGCGGTGCCGGACTGCGCCAGCGACGGGGCACCGAGCCATCGAAAAACCCTGCGCCCCAACCGTCGGCATTGAGCAGGCCGTGCTGCTGCCGGCGGGGCGAATAGGACTGCACCAGCAGGCCGTACTGCGGTTCCAGCATCAACTCGGCCAGCGATCGCGGCGTGCCCAGCCAGCCCAGGTGCCGACACATCAGACGTCCCAGGCCAACCGGACACCGGCGAAGATCTGCCGCCGGTAGGGGTGATCCCAGTTGCGGAAGCTGGGGCGCAGGATCTCCGGTGCGACCGCCCACGACCCACCGCGAAGTACCCGGTAGTCGCCGCCGAAGAACGGCTCCGAATACCGTTGGTAGATCATCGACGTAAAGCCGGGCCACGGTTGCAGCGGCGAACTCGTCCATTCCCAGACGTCGCCGAGCAGCTGCTGCGCTCCGTATGCCGACGCCCCGTTCGGGTACGCCCCGACCGGGGCCGGGCGCAGCGCCGAGCCGCCGAGGTTGGCCCGCTCCGCCGACGGCGCGACCTCACCCCACGGGTAGCGGCGCCGTGACCCGGTTTCCGGGTCCCACGCGCAGGCCTTCTCCCACTCGATCTCGGTGGGCAGCCGCGCACCCGCCCAGTTCGCGTAGGCCTGCGCCTCGAAGTAGCTGACGTGCTGCACCGGCTCGTCGTCGGGCAGATCCTCGGTGTGGCCGAACCGGGTGCGCGAGCTGTGGTCGGGACTCCAGAACTGCGGCGCGGTCAGTCCGGCCCGCACGCGGTGGCTCCAGCCGCGCTCGGTCCACCACCGGGGCTGCCGGTAGCCGCCGTCGTCGATGAACGCCCGCCATTCGGCGTTGGTCACCGGCACCCGGCCGATCCGGAACGCCGCCACCTCGACGCGGTGCGCGGGCCGCTCGTTGTCGAGCGCGAACGGCTCGTCGGCGGCGTCGACCCCGAGCACGAACTCACCGCCGGGCACCAGCACCGAGGTCCCGGCCAGTTCCGGCCGCCCGGCGGGGAGCCGGTGGCCCGGACCGAGCAGCGGTGCGCCGGTTCGCAGGTTCAGCGCCTGCAGCATGGTCTCGTCGTGCTGGTGTTCGTGGCTGAGCACCAGGCCGAACACGAAACCGTCGGCGGCATCGGAGCCCAACGCATCCAGTTCGTCGAAGACCTTGGAACGCACTGTGGCGCAATACTTCCGGGCCTGCTCCGGTGCCAGCAGCGGCAGCTCGACGCGGCTGGCCCGCGGGTGGACGAAGGCGTCGTAGAGGCCCTCGACGTCCGGCGGCAGCAGGCCGGGCCGGGCCGGATCCCCACCCCGCAGCAGCCACAGCTCCTCCTGCTGGCCGATGTGGGCCAGATCCCACACCAGCGGGCTCATCAACGGGTCGTATTGCCGGTGCAGTTCGGCGTCGTCGAAGTCGACCAGCGCCAGCGTGCGGTCCCGCGCCCGCGCCAGGTCGGCGGCCAGCGTCTCCGGGATGCTCACGACTGCCCTTGCGCCAGCCGGGCCACCGTCGCGGCGACGCCGGTGCGGGTCACCTCGTCGGCGACGTCGTCGGCCGGGCAGCGGCCCCGCTCGACCATCCCGACCAGCCGGTCCATGCCGTCTCGCAACGAGGCCGGTGCCCGGCCGGCGACCAACTCCAGGCACCGGCCCGCGGCCCGGTGCAGCCGCGGGTCGGCCAGACCGGTGCGGGCGGCGGCGTCCCAGGCGGTGGCGACGGGCTGGACGGCTTCGGCGGCGCCATCGGCGGCGGCCGGGTCGTCGAGCAGGGTCGCCAGGGTGAACACGATCGCCGGCCACAGCGCGTCGTCGACGCTGTCGAGATAGCGGATCTCCAGCCAGCCGCGGGGGCGCACCGGCGGGAACAGCGTGGTCAGGTGGTAGTCCAGATCCTCGATGCCGGCGCGGCGGCCGCCCAGCAGCACCCGCCCGTCGGCCCAGTCCGCGAACGGCACATAGCGGCTGACCGGGCTGGCCTCCGGCGCGTTCACCAGCATCACCGGAGCCTTCAGCGCGTACCGCGACCAGTCCGCTGCGGGGTCGGCGCCGTCGAGGCCCAGCACGGGGCCGCAGCGTGCCGAGTCCAGCCGGCTCCACACCCGCTGCCGGGTGGAACGCCAGCCGGAGAATTCCCCGCCCAGCAGCGGTGAGTTGGCGGCGATCGCGACCATCGTCGGCCCCAGCGCGTGCGCCAGCCGTACCCGATCCGCCCAGCCGGACCGGGGACCGGCGTCCAGATTCAGCTGGATCGACGCCGTCGACGTCATCATGGCCGCGCCGGCCGAGCCGGTGTGGCTGGCGGCGAAGAACTGCTCCATCGCGGCGTAGCGCGCGCCGGGGTTGACCCGGGCCGCCGGGCGCAGCGGGTCGGCGCCCAGGCGCACCAGCCCCAGGCCGGCATCGGCGAACACCGCGCGCAACACGTCCTGATCGGCGGCCATCGCCTCGATCGCGGCGGCCGCACCGGCCAGTGGCGGGCTGGAAAGCTCCACCGCGCCGCCGGGTTCGACGGTGACCGCACTGCCGCCGGGCAGCGCCGGCAACGACGCCAGCACGTCGCCGATCTCGGTCCAGCCCGGGCGGCGGTGCGGATCGGCCGGGTCGAAGCAGTGCGCCTCGATCTCCAGGCCCACCCGGCCCAGCGGCGCATCGGTGAGGCAGCGTTCGGTGATGTAGTCGGCGGCATCGGCGGCGCCGGACAGTTCGGGCTCACCGGGGCAAGGCTCAGCGGCGCGGGACAGTTGCGTCGCCGCCGCGAGCGCCATATATCAACCCCTCCGCCCGTTGATCTTGTCGACGCTACCGGAGTACCCCGACAACAGCGCCGGCGATTACTGGCCCAGGGAGTTCTGCATCGCCCCGGCCAGCACGTTCACCGCCGGCCCGGCATTACCGGACTGGCAGACCTTGGCCTGCAACAGCGCATTGGCCCGCAGCCGGGTCTGGTTGAAACAGCGCCGGTCGGTCCCGGCCTCCTGCTTGACCCAGGCGGCGTCGGCCGCCCCGGGCGCGCCGCCGTCGAACGACCACACCTGCGTGACGCCGTTGTCCAGGTGCATCGCGGTGGTGCGGCCCGAGCACCCGGCGGTGCGGTCGGTGACCCGATGGAAGGCCCGCGCCGCGGCGTCGTTGGTGGCGAACACCCCCACCGCCTGTTTGACGTAGTGGGTCTGGTCGGTGGCCGACGTCTGGGTGACCGCGCTGTTGTAGGAGGCCAGGTCGGGGTCGTTGTAGACCTCGGGCAAGCCGATGTCGGCCCAGTTGTTGCAGGCCGGATCGTCGACCCAGAACGCCTGGAACGGCTCGCCGGACACCGCTTCCCAGCCCATCGGGGCGCCGACGATATTGCCGACCGAACCCTTGGGCAACACCGCGTAGGACACCACGCCCGGATCGGAGGGCCGGGCCGCGACGGCCGGGGCGGTCACCGCGGCCAGCGCCACCAGACCGCAGCCGGCCACCATCAGCGTCGCGGCGGCCCGCACGCTAGACCTTCGCCGAAATGGTGAAGTCGGTGTTGCCGCGGGTGGCCCTCGAGTACGGGCACACCTGGTGGGCCTGCGTCACCAGGTCGTCGGCGATGGCCTGTGACAATCCCGGCAGGTACCCGGTGATGACCCCGGTCAGCCCGAACTCTTCGGTGGTGACGTCCTTGCCGAGTGCGACCTGGACGCTGACGTTGGTGGCGTCGTCGAGTGCGACGGCGGACCGCCGGGCCACCAGCCGCAGTGCGCCCAGGAAACAGGCCGCGTAGCCCGCGGAGAACAACTCCTCGGGGTTGGTGCCGTCGCCGGTGCCACCCAGCTCGCGGGGCGGGCGGGTGTCCAGGTCGATGCGACCGGTCGCGGAGCGGACGTGGCCGTCCCGGCCGCCGCCGGTCGCGGTGGACTCGGTGGCGAAAACGACGTTGATACTCATGGGCTCGATCATGCCAGGCCGGCTGCGCGGCCGTCAGCCAAGGTTGGCCCGCACCCCGGCTTCCACGGCGCGCCCCAGATCCGCGTCGACGTTGTTCCAGTACTCGAACACCCGGGACAGCACCGGCTCGCGCACACCGTTGGAGACGTGCCCGATGATGTTGTCCGCCAAGCGTTTCCGCTGTTCATCGTCCAAGACGTCCCGCACCAGCGTGCCGGCCTGGCCGAAGTCGTCGTCGTCTTCGCGCAGCGTGTAGGCCGCGCGCACCATGTCTCCGTCGGCGTACCAGCGCACTTCGGCCGCGCGGTCGGGGTCGGCCACCGGCCCGCCGGCCGAGTTCGGCGCGTACACCGGGTCGGTCGCGTTGCGGATCCGCATGGCGCCGTCCTTGGAGTAGCTGTGCACGTCGGCCTTCGGCGCGTTGACCGGCAGCTGGCTGTAGTTGGTCCCGATCCGGGCGCGGTGGGCGTCGGCGTAGGAGAAGCCGCGGGCCAGCAGCATCTTGTCCGGGCTCAACCCGGTACCGGGCACCATGTTGTTCGGCTGGAACGCCGCCTGCTCGATCTCGGCGTGATAGTCGGTGACGTTGCGGTTCAGCGTCAGCTTGCCGACGTCGATCAGCGGATAGTCGGCGTGCGGCCACACCTTGGTCAGGTCGAACGGATTCAACCGGTAGGTCTTCGCCTCCTCGAACGGCATGATCTGCATCTTGAGCGTCCAACTCGGATACTCGCCGCGCTCGATGGCCTCATACAGGTCCCGCTGGTGGTAGTCGGCGTCGGCGCCGGCCAGCCGGTCGGCCTCCTCCTGGGTGAGGAAGTCGTTGCCCTGGTCGGTGATGAAGTGGTACTTCACCCAGAAGATCTCGCCGGCGGCGTTGATCCAGCTGTAGGTGTGACTGGAGTAGCCGTTCATATGGCGCCAGGTTTTCGGGATGCCCCGGTCCCCCATCAGCCAGGTGACCTGGTGAGCCGTCTCCGGCGACAGGCTCCAGAAGTCCCACTGCATGTTGTGGTCGCGCAGATTGCTTGCCACCATGCGCTTTTGGGAGCGGATGAAGTGCTGGAACTTCAGCGGGTCACGCATGAAGAAGACCGGGGTGTTGTTCCCGACCATGTCGAAGTTGCCTTCGGACGTGTAGAACTTCGTCGCGAAGCCGCGCGGATCCCGCCAGGTGTCTGGGCTGCCCCGCTCGCCGGCGACGGTGGAGAACCTGGTCAGCGTCTCCGTTTTGGCGCCCGGCTGGAACACCGCGGCCCTGGTGTACTTGCTGACGTCGGCGGTGACCTCGAAATGCCCGAATGCCCCGCCGCCCTTGGCGTGCGGCTGCCGTTCCGGGACGCGCTCCCGGTTGAACATCGCCATCTGCTCGATCAGGTAGTGGTCCTGCAGCAGGATCGGGCC
>CAYNJD010000154.1:0-7631 GCA_964397355.1 uncultured Mycobacterium sp.
CCACCGATCCCTCGGGCTGGTAGTGCCGCCACCGGATCCGTCGATCACCCGCATCGACGGGCCCTGGCGGCATTGGGACATCCACGCCAACGGCATCCGGTTCCATGTCGTCGAGGCGATACCGTCGGCCGGCCCGCCGACGACGCTGCCGCTGGTGATGCTGCTGCACGGGTTCGGCTCGTTCTGGTGGACCTGGCGCCACCAGCTGCGCGGGCTCACCGGTGTGCGGGTCGTCGCGGTCGACCTGCGCGGTTACGGGGGCAGCGACAAGCCGCCCCGCGGCTATGACGGGTGGACCCTGGCCGGCGACACCGCCGGGCTCATCCGCGCGCTGGGGCACTCCTCGGCGGTGCTGATCGGCCACGCCGACGGCGGGCTGGTGTGCTGGGCGACCGCGCTGCTGCATCCGCGACTGGTGCACGCCATCGGCGTGATCAGCTCGCCGCATCCGGCGGCGCTGCGCAATTCGGCGCTCACTCGCGCCGACCAGGGCCGGGCCCTGCTGCCGTGGTTGCTGCGCTATCAGGTGCCGATCTGGCCGGAGCGCCGGCTGACCCGCCGCGGCGGCGCCGAGCTCGAACACCTGGTGCGTAGTCGAGCCGGCGCGAACTGGCAAGCCAGCCAGGACTTCTCCGAAACCATCGGATACCTGCGCACCGCCATCCAGATCCCGTCGGCGGCGCATTCCGCGCTGGAGTATCAGCGCTGGGCGGTGCGCAGCCAGTTCCGCTCCGAGGGCCGGCGGTTCATGAAGGCACTGGATCTTCGGACGCTGGACATCCCGCTGCTGCATCTGCGCGGCGAAGACGACCCGTACGTGCTACCGGATCCGGTCGAGAAGACGCGGCGTTACGCGCCGCACGGACAGTACGTATCGCTATCCGGCGTAGGGCATTTCGCCCACGAGGAAGCCCCCGACGAGGTCAATGCCCAGCTGATGCGGTTTCTGCGGCGCGCGGACCCGGCCTAGCTCACTCGCCGCCGACACAGGTCTGGGTCGAGACCGGTTGGCTATCGCCGATGCGGGCGAGCTGGTTGCCCACCTCTTCGGCGGTCATCACGAATCCGGTGTCGGCGTCGTCGACCGCCGCACCGAACACCACGCCGAGCACCCGGCCCTCCATGTCGATCATGGGCCCACCGGAGTTGCCTTGCTGCACAGTGCCTCTGATGGTGTAGACCCGGCGGGTGACTGTCGTGCTGCGGTAGATATCGGGGCCCTCGAGGTTGATGATGTCACGGACCCGGGCCGGGGTCGCCTCGAAGACGCCGCCGCCGGGGTAGCCGAGCACCAGCGCGTCGGTGTCGGGTTCGGCCGGACTGGAGGCGAACGGCAACGGCGGCAGCGGCAGATCGGGCACCGCCAGAATCGAGATGTCCTCCTTGGGGTCGAAGGAGATCACCGTCGCGTCGTAGGACTTGGTGCCGCTGTCCACGCTGACGCTCTCCGAGCCGGCGACCACGTGCGCGTTGGTCATCACCCGGTTGGGTGAGATCACGAATCCGGTGCCCTCCAACACCTTCTGGCAGTTGGGCGCCACGCCGCGGATCCGCAGCACGCTGGGCGCGGTGGCCTCCACCACCGGGCTGGCGGCCAGCCCCGGGTCCGGCGCGTCCACCGCGGCGATCGGGGTCCGGTTGAACGGTTCCAGCACGGCCGGCAGCCCGGAGTCGTCGAGCACCGCCGACAGCCGTCGCGGCACATTCTTGAGCCAGTCCGGCGCGATCTCGTCGACCTGCCGCAGCACCCGCGAATCGTTTACCGCGGCAGCCAGATTCGGCTGATCCGATGCGGTCAGCGGGGTGGCCAGCAACCAGGCGGCGATCAGCACCACCACCAACTGCAGCACCACACCGACAATGGAGTCCACGCCCCGCACGGCCGGGCTGCGGATCGAGCCGCGCACCGCCCGGCCCAGCACCACACCGGCGACCTCACCGATGACGACCATGGCCAGGATCAGAAACAGCGCGGCGAACAGCTTGAGGCGCGCCCCGGCGATGTGTTCGATCAGGTGCGGGGCCAGCAGCACCCCGGCCATCGCGCCGAGCGCCACGCCGACGAAGGACAGCAGCGACCCGAGCGCGCCGGAGCGCCAGCCGGACACTGCGGCAACGAAGGCGATCGCCAGCACGGCGATGTCCAGCCACTGCGACGACGTCATATCCCGCCTTCTCCTCCAACCAGCGCCATGGCCTCGTCCAGCCCGCGCACCTCGCCGGTGTCCCAGGGCTGGGCCCAGCCGGCCACGTCCAACATCGCCGAGATCACCTGGGCGGTGAATCCCCACACCAGCATCTCGTTGAGCCGAAACGCCGGCATGGCCCAACGCCGACTGCGCGCATCACGGTAAACCATCAACCGGTTCTCGGGGTTGATGAACGCCCGGACCGGAACCCGGGCGACCACGGCCGTCTCGGCCTCGTCGACCACGGTCACCGGGCCGGGATCTTGCGAGTAGGCCAGCACCGGCACCACCTGGAAGCCCGACGGTGCGATGAAGACCTTCTCCAGCACGACCAGCGGATGCACCCGGCTCGGGTCCAGTCCGGTCTCCTCGTTGGCCTCCCGCAGCGCGGTGGCCACCGGTCCGGCGTCGCCGGGATCGACCGCCCCACCCGGGAACGCCGCCTGGCCCGCATGATGACGCAGCGACGACGCCCGCACCGTGACCAGCAGGTCAGCCGATTCCGGCACCCCGTCCCCCGGGGCCGTCGGCGGACCGGAGAACAGCACCAGCACCGCCGCGTCGCGCCCGTGCCCGGTGATGCTGGCCTTGGCGCTGGCCGCGTTGATCATCGCCCGAACGTCGGCGGGCAGCCGGTGCAGGTAGGCCTTCGGCAGCTTCTCGACATTGTCGATCAGCGGGTGCAGCCAGGGCGGGGCCTCGGACGGGGCCCAGGCCCGGGATTCGCCAGCGCTCACCGCGTCTCCCCCTGTCCGGATACCACTCACGTCAGCGCCCGCTGTCGCCGACGGCGGCGGCGACCTCCTCCGCGGTGGCGAAGGGCTGCGGCAGGATGCGGGCAACGCTACCGTCCGCGGCCAGCACCACGGTGGTGGGCATCACGTTGGGGATCCGCAGCGCCGCCGCCAGCTGCCGCCGACCGTCCTGCAGCGTGGGCAGCCGCACGCCCAGCTCGGCCAGCAACGCCAGCCCGGCGGCCTCGTTATCGTCTTGGTGCACGGTCACCACCGTCACGCCTTCCCCGGCTCGGCGCTGGTATTCGGCGAGCGCGGGCAGCTCGTGGCGGCACGGCCCGCACCAGTAGGCCCACAGGTTCAGCACCACCCGCCGGCCGGCGAACATCCCGGCCACGTCGACCGGCGTGCCGTCGGCGGCGCATTCCACGGTGACGTCACGCAACGCACTCGGGCCGGTGCCGTCCGGCGCGCTCCAGCAGGCCGGCAGACCGGCACGCGCCCGGAGCTCGGACAGGTCTTGCCCGGCTCCGGAGACCGCCGTGTCGCGGCCGGGCCGGACCGCGGCCGGCCCGCGGCGCAGCTCGATCACCAGCCCGGTGACCAGTGCGGCCGTCACCGCCAGCACCGCTAGTACCGTCAGGGTCCATCGGGTTGACCTGCTCATTTGCCCAACAGCCGCTACAGCCCGGCCAGCGCCAGCAGATGCTCGGCTTCGGGGCCCTTGACCAGCGCGGCGGCCTCCATCGGGTCGGTGGGCCCGAGCCCGAACGACGGGCAGTCCTTGGCCAGCACGCACACCCCGCAGGCCGGTTTGCGGGAGTGGCAGACCCGCCGGCCGTGGAAGATCACCCGGTGGGACAGCAGTGTCCACTCCTTGCGTTCGATCAGCTCGCCGACCGCGTGCTCGACCTTGACCGGGTCCTCCTCGGCCGTCCACCGCCACCGCCGCACCAGCCGTCCGAAGTGGGTGTCGACGGTGATGCCCGGCACCCCGAATGCGTTGCCCAGGATTACGTTGGCGGTTTTCCGGCCCACCCCTGGCAGCCGCACCAGTTCGTCCATGGTGGCGGGCAGTTCACCGTCGTAGCGCTCCACGAGCGCCTGCCCCAGGTTGATCAACGACGTCGCTTTGTTGCGGTAGAAGCCGGTGGGCCGGATGAGCTCCTCCAGTTCGGTGCGGTTGGCCTGGGCGTAGTCCAGCGCGGTCGGGTACTTGGCGAACAACGCCGGCGTCGTGAGGTTCACCCGCACGTCGGTGCATTGGGCCGACAGCACCGTCGCGACGGCCAGCTCCAGCGGCGTGGTGAAGTCCAACTCGCAGTGGGCATCCGGAAATGCCTGCGCCAGAGTTCGATTCATCCGGCGTGCGCGCCGCACCAGCCCGATCCGGGTCTCCGTCCGCGCGGCGCGGGAATGCTTGTCCACTGTCACCTCCGACAGGGTAGGCAATTCGTGACCGTAATGAGACCTTGCCCAGGTTTACTGTCACCTTGTGTCCTGGCTGCTGATCACCGCCATTCCCGCGTTGTTGATGCTGGCAGCGGTCGGGCTGGAGCGCATCGAGACCGGGCTCGGCGACGTCGAGGCGACGAATCCGCAGTTTCGCCCGACTCGCCACGCCAATCGTGTGTAGCGTTGGCACGTCGCTTGACGCCTGGCTCTAGACTCAGATGGCTGGCCGGGTAGAGGCTGGTGCTTGCGCGATTCAAAACCTTCAATAAGAGCATCTAAGGGGCAACGTGGACGAGATCCTGGCGAGGGCCGGAATCTTCCAGGGAGTTGAGCCCAGCGCCGTCGCTGCGCTGACCAAGCAGCTTCAGCCCGTGGACTTTCCGCGCGGACACACCGTGTTCGCCGAAGGGGAGCCCGGCGACCGGCTGTACATCATCGTCTCCGGGAAAGTGAAGATCGGCCGGCGGTCACCGGACGGCCGGGAGAACCTGTTGACCATCATGGGACCGTCGGACATGTTCGGTGAGCTGTCGATCTTCGACCCCGGACCGCGGACCTCCAGCGCGACCACCATCACCGAGGTGCGGGCGGTCTCGATGGACCGCGACGCCTTGCGGTCGTGGATCTCCGATCGGCCCGAGATCGCCGAGCAGTTGCTGCGGGTGCTGGCCCGCCGGCTGCGCCGCACCAACAACAACCTGGCGGATCTGATCTTCACCGACGTGCCCGGCCGGGTCGCCAAGCAGCTGCTGCAGCTGGCGCAGCGGTTCGGCACCCAGGAGGGCGGCGCGTTGCGGGTCACCCACGACCTGACCCAGGAGGAGATCGCCCAGCTGGTCGGGGCCTCGCGGGAGACGGTGAACAAGGCGCTGGCCGACTTCGCCCACCGCGGCTGGATTCGGCTGGAGGGCAAGAGCGTGCTGATCAGCGACTCCGAGCGGCTGGCCAGGCGCGCGCGGTAGTCCTCACTCACGCCGAAACCGACGTTTTGCAGAGTTCTACTCGCACTTTGTCTGCAGAACGTCGGTTTCGAGGCGTAGGTCAGCGGCGCAGGTAGTCCAGCTGGGCCTGCACCGACCACTCGGCGGCGCCCCACAGCTCCTCGTCGACGTCGGTGTAGACGTACTCCACGACCTGCCGGGTGGTGGCGTCGTCGCCGAGCGCGGCCAAGGCGGAGCGCACCTGGTCGAGCCGCTGCTCGCGGTGCGCCAGGTATCCGGTGGCCACCGCCGCGATGTCACCCAGTTCCGGCCCGTGCCCGGGCAGCACGGTTCGCCCGCCCAGCCCGCGCAGCCGGCGCAGGGATTCCAGGTAGTGCGCCAGGTCGCCGTCTTCGCTGTCGATGACGGTGGTGCCGCGGCCCAGCACGGTGTCGGCGGTCAACACGGCGTCGTCCAGCACGAACGACAGCGAGTCCGCGGTGTGCCCCGGGGTGGCGAACACCTTGATGCGCAGGTTTGCCGCGTCGATCACCTGACCGTCGGTCAGGCCGCCGCCCAGCCGACGCTGAAATCCACTGCCTGAGGAGTACACCGGCGCACCGGCGGCATCCGCCAGCTTGTCGATGCCGTCGGTGTGGTCGCAGTGCCGGTGGCTGATCAGCACCAGGGCGATCTTGCCGAGTTCGGCGAGCCGGCCGATGTGCTCGTCGTCGTCCGGGCCGGGGTCGACGATCACCACCTCGTCGCTGCGGTGTCCGCGGAGCACCCAGGTGTTGGTGCCCTCCAGCGTCATCAGGCCCGGGTTGTCGGCCAGCACCACCGACGCGGTCTCGGTGACCGGTCGCAGCCGACCGTAGGCGGGATGACTCAGCGACACGCTCAGCCGACTTCTAAGATCAACTCGACTTCCACCGGTGCGTCCAGCGGCAACTCCGACACCCCCACCGCCGAGCGGGCATGCGCGCCGGCGTCGCCGAACACCTCGCCGAGCAGTTCGGAGGCACCGTTGACCACGCCGGGCTGGCCATTGAAGTTCGGCGCCGACGCCACGAACCCGACCACCTTGACCACCTTGGTCACCGTGTCGAGACCGACCAGCGCGTCGACGGCGGCCAGCGCGTTCAGCGCACAGATCCGGGCCAGCGCGTGGCCCTCCTCGGGACTGACCGCAGCCCCCACCTTGCCGCTGCGGGGCAACTTGCCGCCGGCCATCGGCAACTGACCGGAGGTATAGACCAGATTCCCGGTGCGGACCGCGGGAACGTACGCCGCCAGCGGCGCCGTCGCCTCGGGCAGCTCGATCCCGAGTTCGGCCAACCGCGCCAGCCAGCTCATTTCGGGCGTTTCAGGAAGGCGATGAGCTGCTCACCGGACGGCCCCGGGAGCACTGAGACCAGCTCCCAGCCGTCCTCACCCCACTGGTCGAGGATCTGCTTGGTGGCGTGTGTGATCAACGGGACGTTGGCGTACTCCCACACCGTGCGTTCGCTCATGGCAGCGAGCTTATCGCTAGCCCCTACGACCACTTGGTTAGCATGCAGTGGTGACAGCCACACCGGGGAAGGACGGCGCGCACGCGCCGGCAGGCAGGGGACCCATCGGCTGGCCCTCGCGGTTGACGAAGGCCCGGCTGCATTTCGTGACCGGCAAGGGCGGCACCGGCAAGTCGACGGTTGCGGCCGCGCTGGCACTCTCGCTGGCGGCCGGGGGGCGCCGGGTACTGCTGGTGGAAGTCGAAGAGCGCCAAGGCATCGCGCAGCTCTTCGACGTGCCGCCGTTGCCGTCGGAACCCTCCAAGATCGCGACCGCCGAGGACGGCGGCGAGGTCGACGCGCTGGCGATGGACATCGAGGAAGCGTTCCTGGAATACCTCGACCTGTTCTACAACCTGGGCATCGCCGGGCGGGCGATGCGCCGCGTCGGGGCCGTCGAGTTCGCCACCACCATCGCGCCCGGCCTGCGCGACGTCATCCTCACCGGCAAGATCAAGTACCACGTGATCCAGACCGACAAGAACAACAAGCCGGTCTACGACGCGGTCGTGGTCGACGCGCCGCCCACCGGCCGGATCGCCCGGTTCCTCGACGTGACCAAGGCGGTGTCGCAGCTGGCCAAGGGCGGACCGGTGCATTCGCAGGCCGACGGGGTGGTGAAGCTGCTGCACTCCGATGCGGCCGTGATCCATCTGGTGACGCTGCTGGAGGCGCTGCCGATGCAGGAGACGCTCGAGGCCATCGACGAACTGCGGGAGCTGGACTTGCCGATCGGCAGCGTGATCGTCAACCGCGACATCCCGGCCCACCTCGAGCCCG
>CAYNJD010000155.1:0-7592 GCA_964397355.1 uncultured Mycobacterium sp.
CCGCGCCGCGAGCGCCAGGTAGTGGTTGCATGATCCGGTGACCAGTGCTGACCGGCGTGACGCGGGACCGGGCGTGCAGTTGGCGTTGGCCACCTGGAGTTCGCTGATCTGCTTCTGGGCGTGGACATTGATCGGCCCGCTGTCGACGCAATACACCACCGCGATGGGGTTGAGCACCGGTGCGCAATCCTTGATGGTGGCCACGCCGATCTTGGTCGGGGCGCTGGGCCGGATCGTCACCGGGCCGATGACCGACCGCTTCGGCGGCCGAGCCATGTTGATCGGGGTCCAGCTGGCTTCGATCGCCCCGGTGCTGGTGGTCGGCTATGCGGCACGGATCGGTTCCTACCCGCTGCTGCTGGTCGCCGGGTTCTTCCTCGGCGTGGCCGGCACGGTGTTCGCGATCGGGATCCCGTTCGCTAACAACTGGTTTGCCCCGCGGCGCGGCGGTTTCGCCACCGGGGTGTTCGGCATGGGGATGGCCGGCACCGCGGTGTCGGCGTACTTCACCCCGCGGTTCGTGACGTGGTTCGGCCTGTTCGCCACCCACGTCATCGTCGCCGCGGCGCTGGCGGCCTCGGCGCTACTGTGCGTGGTGCTGTTGCGCAATGGCCCGCGTTTCGCGCCGAACAGTACCCCGGTGCTGCCGAAGCTCAAGGCGGCGGCGCGGCTGCGGGTCACCTGGGAGATGTCGCTGCTGTACGGGCTGGTGTTCGGCGGCTTCGTGGCGTTCTGCAGCTACCTGCCGATCTACATCAAGACGGTCTACGACTTCTCGGCGGTCGGCGCGGGGGAACGCACCGCGGCGTTCGCGCTGGCGGCCGTGCTGGCCCGGCTGGTCGGCGGAACACTGGCCGACCACATCGCACCCAAATACGTGGTGCTGGCCTCGCTGGCCGGTATCGCGGTGCAGACACTGATCTCGGTCTTCAAACCGCCCGCCGACATCTGGACAGGTCTGACGTTCCTGCCGCTCGCGGTGGCGCTCGGCATCGGCACCGGCGGGGTGTTCGCCTGGGTGTCGCGGCGCGCTCCGGCCGGCTCGGTCGGGTCGGTCAGCGGGATCGTCGCCGCGGTCGGCGGGTTGGGCGGCTACTTCCCGCCGCTGGTGATGGGGTCCACCTACGATCCGGTGCGCAACAGCTACGCGGTGGGGTTGCTGCTGTTGGTGGCCACCGCGGTGCTGCTGTTCGGCTACACCGCGGTGTTCCTGCGCGCGAAAGAACCGGACAGCGCGACAACCGCTTAGTGTTGCGGTCAGGGCGATGTCGGATTTTCGTCCGTCGCTCATCACGATCACCCTCGAACCAGGAAGTGCAGGATGACGACAAACACTGACCAGGCCACACCGCGACGTACCCGGTCGTGGGTCGCCGGAGCCGTAATCACTGCTCTGCTCGGGCTGTTCTTCGCGTTCGATGCCATCCCGAAGATCCTCGGCGTGCCGTTCGCCCGCGAAGGCACGGAAGCACTCGGCTTCTCGCCGGACAAGACCGCTGTTATCGGCTGGGTGCTGCTGGTGTGTCTGGCCGTCTTCCTGATCCCGCGCACCGCGGTGCTGGGCGCGCTGGGCCTGACCGCCTACCTGGGCGGGGCGGTGACCATGAACCTGCATGCCGACAAACCGCTGGCCGGCTTCGTGTTGTCCGGGGTGTATGTCGGCGTGCTGATGTGGATCGGGCTCATCCTGCGCCGGCCGGAACTACTGCGGGTGTTGGGAATTCGGCGCGACTGACCTGGCCCAGGCAGATCGGCCGACTCAGGTGCTGCGCAGCGATGCGGTGTCGATGACGAAGCGGTAGCGCACGTCGGATGCCAGCACCCGTTCGTAGGCGGTGTTGATGTAATCCGGTTCGATGACCTCGATTTCGGGCCGCACGCCGTGCTCAGCGCAGAAGTCCAGCATCTCCTGCGTCTCGGCGATCCCGCCGATCAACGAGCCAGACACGCTGCGCCGCATCCTGACCAGCGGGCCCGGCGGCACCGCCAGGGACTGCTCGGGCATGCCCAGCTCGACCAAGGTGCCGTCCAGGGTGAGCAGGCTCAGATACGCGCCCAGGTCCAGGCTCGCCGAGACGGTGTTGAGGATGACGTCGAAGCTGCCGCGCAGCTTCTTGAAGGTCTCCGGATCGCTGGTGGCGTAATAGTGCTCGGCACCCAGCCGCAGCCCGTCCTCCATCTTCTTAAGCGACTGCGACAACACGGTGACCTCGGCGCCCATCGCCTTGCCGAGTTTGACGGCCATGTGGCCCAGGCCGCCGAGACCGACGACGGCGATCTTGTTGCCGGGCCCCACATTCCAGTGCCGCAGCGGCGAGTAGGTGGTGACCCCGGCGCACAGCAGCGGCGCGGCGGCATCCAGCGGGATCGCATCGGGGATGCGCAACACGTAGTTCTCGTCGACGACGATCGCGCCGCTGTAGCCGCCCTGGGTGGGCTGTCCGTCACGGCCGACGCCGGCGTAGGTGCCTACCATGCCGCCGCCGGTGCAGTACTGCTCCTGGCCGGCCAGGCAGCTGGGGCACTCGCGGCAGGAGTCGACGAAGCAGCCCACCCCCACCCGGTCACCGACCTTGAACTTGGTGACCTGCGCGCCGACGGCGGTCACCACGCCGGCGATCTCGTGGCCGGGAACCAGGGGATAGGTCGGGCGGCCCCACTCGGCGCGGACGGTGTGGATGTCGGAGTGGCAGATGCCGGCGAAGGCGATGTCGAAGGCGACGTCGTGCGGGCCTGGCTCGCGGCGGGTGATGGTGGTCTTGCTCAGCGGGGCGGTTGCCGACGTGGCGGCGTAAGCGGAAACGGTGCTCATCGGTCGAAATTCCTCTTCTGATCTGCGTCGAAGCTAAAAACATAGCTTAGCAAAGTTATTTTGGGTGATGCTCGTCCGAGCCCGGTGACCTCGGTCACCGGATGGCTCGACGCGAGAAGTCCGGGCGCTGTCGGACACTCGGATTAGGGTTCGAACCATGAGCAGACCCAAGGTGAACCGGCTGGTCCTCTACAAGCACGGGGTGGCGTTCGTGAGTCGCCGCGGGCCCGTCGAGGGCGACTTCGAACTGACCTTCCGGCGCGACGACATGAAGGACGTGCTGAAGTCGCTGACCGTCGACGCCGCCGACGGTGATGCGTCGGTGGGCGCCGTCTGCTTCGACACCCCGGCCGATCCGCGCACCGAGTTGGCCGACCGCAACCTGCTGCTGGACACCGGCGAAGCACTCGTCGGCCTGATCGAGGCGCTGCGGGGCCGCGCCGTGGCGGTGCACTGCGGCGATCAGACCCATCGCGGTGAGGTGATCGGTATCGACGACGCGGCTGAGGCGTCCCAGCGCCGGCTGCTGGTGCTGCGGGCCGATTCCGGCGCGGTCAGCCTGGTCGACCTGGCCGACGCGCGGCGACTCGAGCTGCTGGAGGCCCCGTCGCAAGACGACCTGGATTACCTGATCGACCGCTCCCGCGCCGCCACCGCGGGCCGTGACTGTGACGTCACGGTGCAGATACGCGGCGCCGCCGACGACACGCGGGTGTCCTACATCGTCGCCGCGCCGATGTGGCGGGTGTCCTACCGGGCGATCCGCGACGGCGACACGGTGACGCTGATCGCGACGGGCATCATCCACAACCCGATCGACGAGGACCTGACCGATGTCGAGGTGACTTTGACCACCGGGCAACCGATCTCGTTTGACATCGACCTGTACCACAGCCGACAGGTGCAGCGGGTGGTGGTCGACGAGAGCGAGCGCAGGGCGGCGCCAAGGGAAGCCCTTACCGGCGCCGTGCCGGGCAGCGCGGGCTTCAGCGTTGACGCCATGCCCATGGCCGGTGCCTACGAAGCGGCTGCCGACGAGGTCGAAACCTCCGACCGCGGTGAATATTTCGAGTACCGGCTGGGTTCGCCGCTCTCGCTGAAACGGGGCGGGGCCGCGATGGTCCCGCTGGCGGTGGCGCCCGTCGACGGGGTGCGCCGGGAGGTGGTGTGGCGTGAGGATCGTGGTGCCGCACCCGACATCATGCTGGCGTTCACCAACACCACCGGGGTGGTGCTCGAAGAAGGCCCGGCGGTCGTCTACGAGCACGACGACTACGCCGGGGAAGCCATGTTGGGCTTCACCGCCCGCGGCGCCGAAGTGCGGCTGGCCTTCGCCAAGGATCTCGCGGTGCGCTGCCGCCGTTTTGCCTCGTCGCAGGCCGTCACCACCCGAATCCGGCTGACCGCCGATACCGTCGTCGAAGAACAGCGCTGCGAACGGCGGCACACATTGCACGCCGAGAACGACCACGACGACCCGGTCGACGTCGTCTTCGAACTGCCGATGTCAGCGAACCACGCCGTCACCGCACAGGACGGCGCCACCGAGGCGGGCCGCGAGGGAACCTGGCGCCGATTCAGCGTCACGGTGCCCGGACACGCCACCGCCGAGGCAACGGTACTGGAGACCTGGCCGGTCTCATCCGAAATCGCCTACGACGACCTGGAACCCGGCCAACTGGAGGAGTGGCTGGCCGGCCGCTCGCTGGACAAGAAGACAGTGAAAGCGCTCTCACAGGTGCTGGCGCATCAGAGCAGGGCTCTTCAGCTGGACGAGCAAGCCGAGCGGGTGCAAGAGCAGCGTGACGAGATCCACGCCGCGCAGAGCCGCATCGCCGAACAGTTGCGGGTGCTGGGCACCGAGGGCGCCGAGGGCGAGCTGCGTGCCCGGCAGGTGCGCGAACTGGACGCCCTGCAGGACCGGGCCGGTGCGCTCGAGGCGGAAGCGCGCCGCCTCCGCGACGAAGCCGAAGACGCCCGACAGCGGGCCTCGGCCGAACTGCGCCGGGTGATCGGACAAACCCGCGCTTAGTTGATCGGGGCGTTGAGCCAGTGCAGGTCCTCGACTACACCGCGGGCCGCGACCGGCCCCTGCCCGGTATGCCACACCTCGTTGTTGACCACGAATACCCGGCTGTCCCGGTTGGCGCCCAGCCGGCGCCAGGACACGCTGTCGAACACGCCGGCCGCCCGGGCCTTGGCCGCCGGCGAGGTGAACGATACGTAGACGATGTCGCCGTCGGCCGCCGATAGGTCCGCCCGGCCGGCCAGGTCGGTATCACTGGCGGCGATCTCGATGTAGGGCTTGTCGGTGAACCGTTGCGATGCCGGCCGGTCCACCCCGACGGCCTTGAGCACGCTGGCGGCGAAGTTGGCCGACCCGTAGACCCGAACGGCGTCGTCGGTGAGCGCAACCACCGAGGCCTGGAAATGAGTGGCGTCGCTGACCTCACCGGTTTCGGTGGCGTCCTCGGCGAACTTGTCGAGCACCGCATCGGCGGCGTCGCCGCGCGCCGTCGCGGCGCCGATAGCTCGGACGTTGTCCTCCCACGCGGCGCCCGGCGCCCCGGTGAACACCGTCGGGGCGATCGACGCCAGCGCCGAATAGTCAGGTGTCAGGCCCTGTGCACCCAGGATCAGGTCCGGGTGCAGTTCGGCGATGGCGTCGGCGTCGGGATCGCTGCGGGTGCCCACGCCCGGCAGGTCGTGCACCACGGTGCCCAGGTAGGACGGCTGGTGCTCCGCGCCGTCGGGCAGCGCGGCGCCGACGATGCGGGACTGCAGCCCCAGTGCGCACAGCACGTCGAGCTGATCACCGGAGAGCACGACGATGCGCTCGGGTTCCTCGGGGACCTCGACGCTGGCCGGTTCCACACCGTCGGCGTTGCGCACCGACCGCATCGACGGGCCCGGATCGGGCTGGGCCGGCTCCGGCGCGCACGATTCGTCGGGGCGACGGTCATTGCCGAGCACGCCGGCGCCGGCGACCATCGTGGTGGTGGTGGGCGCGGGGGCGGGGCTCTTGTCCGCGCACCCGGCGACCGTGATCAACATCACGGCCAGCGCTGTCGCCGACACCGCCCGCCGGTCCGCCCTGGTCACGCGGTGACGTTAACACCCGCCTGCGGGCAACCCGCGGAGCAGATGAATACGACAGTTTGTAGGAGGCCTATACCGGCGGGGCGACGCTCGGGGTTAGGATTCGAGCCAAGTCTCGGGATGCCCATGTTTGGAGGAATGTTGACCGCCGAAGCACCCCCGCGCGCAGAACTCGAGCCCACGCGGCCGTTCCCCCCGTTGATGGGCCCCAAAGGCGGCCTGCTCTACAAGATGATCACGACCACCGATCACAAGCTGATCGGCATCATGTACTGCGTTGCCTGCATGGTGTTCTTCTTCATCGGCGGCCTGCTGGCACTGCTGATGCGCACCGAGCTGGCTGCGCCGGGCCTGCAGTTCCTGTCCAACGAGCAGTTCAACCAGCTGTTCACCATGCACGGCACGATCATGCTGCTGTTCTATGCGACTCCGATCGTGTTCGGCTTCGCCAACCTGGTGCTGCCGCTGCAGATCGGCGCCCCGGACGTGGCCTTCCCGCGGCTCAACGCGTTCTCGTTCTGGCTGTTCGTGTTCGGTGCGACGATCGCGATCGCCGGCTTCATCACCCCCGGCGGCGCGGCGGACTTCGGCTGGACCGGCTACACCCCGCTGAGCAATGCGGTGCACTCCCCGGGCGCCGGCGCCGACCTGTGGATCATGGGCCTGGCCGTCGGTGGCCTGGGCACCATTCTGGGTGGGGTGAACATGATCACCACGGTGGCCTGCATGCGTGCCCCCGGGATGACGATGTTCCGGATGCCGATCTTCACCTGGAATATCCTGGTCACCTCGATCATGGTGCTGATCGTGTTCCCGCTGCTGACCGCAGCCCTGCTCGGCCTGGCCGTCGACCGGCACCTGGGCGGACACATCTACGACTCCGCCAACGGCGGCGAGTTGCTCTGGCAACACCTGTTCTGGTTCTTCGGCCATCCCGAGGTGTACATCATCGCGCTGCCGTTCTTCGGCATCGTCAGCGAGGTGATCCCGGTGTTCTCCCGTAAGCCGATCTTCGGCTACGTCACCCTGGTCTACGCGACCATGAGCATCGCCGGGCTGTCGACGGCGGTGTGGGCCCACCACATGTACGCCACCGGCGCCGTGCTGCTGCCGTTCTTCTCGTTGCTGACCCTGATGATCGCGATCCCGACCGGGCTGAAGTTCTTCAACTGGATCGGCACCATGTGGCGGGGCCAGATGACATTCGAGACACCGATGCTGTTTTCGGTCGGCTTCATCGTCACCTTCCTGGCCGGCGGCCTGACCGGCGTCATGCTGGCCAGCCCGCCGATCGACTTCCACGTCAGCGACTCCTACTTCCTGATCGCGCACTTCCACTACGTGCTGTTCGGCACCATCGTGTTCGCCACCTTCGCCGGGATCTACTTCTGGTTCCCGAAGATGACCGGGCGGCTGCTCGATGAACGGCTGGGCAAGCTGCACTTCTGGCTGACGTTCATCGGATTCCACACCACGTTCCTGATCCAGCACTGGCTGGGCAACATGGGTATGCCGCGCCGCTACGCCGACTACCTGCCCACCGACGGCTTCACCCCGTTCAATGTCGTCTCCACGGTCGGTGCCTTCATCCTCGGTGCCTCGATGCTGGCCTTCACCTGGAACGTCTTCAAGAGCTGGCGCTACGGCGAGGTCGTCACCGTCGACGACCCGTGGGGCTACG
>CAYNJD010000156.1:0-7520 GCA_964397355.1 uncultured Mycobacterium sp.
ACGAGGGTGAGCTGCTGGTGCGCGGGCCCTACACCATCAACGGCTACTACAACGCGCCGGAAGCCAATGCCCGTTCGTTCAGCCCCGACGGTTACTACCGCAGCGGGGACCGGGTCCGCCGCCTCGCCGACGGCTACCTGGAGGTGACCGGGCGCATCAAGGACGTCATCGTGCGCGGCGGTGAGAACATCTGGGCCGACGAGCTCGAGACACAGCTGCTGGGCCATCCCGCGATCCGCTCGGCTGCCGCGATCGGCTTGCCGGATACCTATCTGGGTGAAAAGGTCTGCGCCGCAGTGGTTTCCAACGGAACAACGCCGACGCTGACAGAGCTGAACCGCTATCTCGACGAATGCGGGATGGCCACCCACATCCGGGTCGACCGGCTGGCGGTGCTGCCGGCGCTGCCCACCACCGCGGTCGGCAAGATCGACAAGAAGGCGCTGATCCGCCGGCTCGGCTGAACCGGTGTCAACCGCGTTCGACGACGTTGTCGACTCCGGAGGTACTCACCTCGGGATCCCCGGACCGATACCTCACCCGGTTTTTGATGCCCGATGTCGTGATCGCAGCCGTCGAGTCGACGGTGATGACGTTGCCGATGCCCGACACGGTCAGACCGGCGCAGCGGCCGGTGAGCGTGATCGTGTTGTTGACCCCGCTCACCGAGACGTGGTTGCCGGTGCAGGCCAGGGTCTTGTTCTCACCGGCTCCGGCGATGGTGATGGTGGCGGCGCGATCGGGAACCGGGATGGCCGGCGACGCCGGCACGGGCGGCGCCGCGATGGCCGCTCGGGAGGCCGACGATGCGGCATCGCCGGGAAGGGTGGCAGATCCTGGCGTCGTGTCGGTCGAACCGCGGGACATCAGGAAGATCGCTGCGGCCGCGGCCATCACGAATACCGCCGCCATCGCTCGGAGGGCGACCGCGCGGCCCCTGCCGGTACCTGGCAGCGACTGCTCGACGCCCACCGCGGCGTCGGTCAGTTCGGTGGCCCCGGCGGCGTCCGACAGCGGGCGCTCCAATTCCCGTATCCGGGCTTCGGGGTCCTCGTCGGCGTTCACCGTAGGAATGATCGCACAGCTACCGGGCGCCGATGCGCCATCCGGCGGCGTCATGTTGCTGGCGCCAGAACTCGTCGAAACGCCCTCCGGCGGCCCGTAATTCGTCGATCGTGCCGTCCTCGATGATCCGGCCGTCGTCGATGAACAGCACCCGGTCGGCTTGGGCGATGCTGGCCAGCCGGTGCGCGACGATGACTCGGGTGCGGGGCCGCAGTTCGGCGGTCAGTGCGTCAACGATCGCCGCCTCGTTCTCGGTGTCCAGGGCGCTGGTCGCCTCGTCGACCAGCAGCACCGGCGCGGGTTTGAGCAGCGCGCGGGCGATGCTGACCCGTTGGCGCTCACCGCCGGACAGGGCCGCGCCGGCCTCCCCGACTTTCGTGTCGGCGCCGTCGGGAAGCCGGCCGGTCAACTCGTCGACCCGGGCGAGCTCGACGGCCCGCCCGAAGTCCTCCGGGTCGGCGTCGGGGTGTCCCACCCGGATGTTGTCTTCGATGGTGCCGTCCAGCAGGTAGGGGTGCTGGAACACCACGCTGCTGGCCGCCCGCCGCGCCGGCGCGTCCAACCCGGCGGCGTCGACCCCGTCGAGCAGCACCCGGCCGCCGGTCGGCTCGTGCAGCCCGGCGATCAGGGCCAAGATGGTGCTCTTGCCCGACCCGGACGGTCCGACGACGGCGGTGGTGGTGCCCGGTTCCAGCGTGAAGCTGACCCGGTCGAGCACCGGCCCGCTGGCCTCGTCGTAGCCGAAGGTGACGTCGTCGAACTCGATGCGCGGAGCCGCCGCACCGTCGCGCAGCGAGCCGGTTCCGGCCGTGTGTGCCGGCGCGGTGAGCACCGCGCGGATCCGCTCGAGGGTGGCCCGGGTGGACTCCAGCGCCGGCGCCAATTCACTGATCGCGGTGAAGGGCTCCAGGTAGCGGGCGATCACCACGATCAACGCGATGGCCTGCGGGACGCTCAGCGTGCCGGTCACGGTCAGCGCGGTGGTGGCCCCGGCGAGCAGGATCAGCGCGCCCTGGCTGGCCAGACTGAACAGCAGCTGGCCGGGAATCTGCATGAGCAGCAACCGCATCGCCGCACCGTGCTGGGCGGCCAGCGCGGCGCCGACGGTGCTGCGTTCGGGTTCGACCCGGCGCGCGGCACGCAGCGCCTGCTGGGTGCGGGCGAATTCGATGATCCGCTCGGTGAGCGCGGTGTTGGCCTGCCCGGCGGCGGTGTCGGCGCGGGCGCTGAGCCGGTTGGCCGCCCACAGCGCCCCCAGCAGCAGCGGCACCCCGCCCAACGCGGCCAGCCCCAGCTGCCAGGACACCCCGAGCAGCGCCACAGCGATCGCCGGGGGCAGCAGGATCGCGCTGATCAGTGGGGTCAGCAGGTTGGCGACCAGGCTGACCAGTTCGGGGCCGGTGGCGGCGATGGCCTGCCGGGCGTCGGCGGTGTTCTCCGCGGTGAACCAGTTCAGTCGCACGGTCGGCAGCCGGTCGGCGACGTCGTGCTGGGTGTGGTCGAGGACGGCGAATCCGAGATCGAATCCGATTCGCGCCGCGGCGAAGTCGATCAGCCAGCCGGCCACGGTCGCGACGGTCAGCCAGCCCAGCCAGACCAGTGCCCGGCTCGGAGTGTCGGAGAACAGCGCGGCCACCAACGGAACCAGCAGCACCGTTCCCGCCGCCCGCACCGCCACCGACAGCAACGTCAGCACGCTGTAGCCGAGTATCCGGCCGCGGCGGTCGTGCGGAATGAGCTGGATCAGGGTGCGGATCATCGTGCGGCCTCCGCTGCGGCGGTCACGGCCTGCCGGCCGGTCTCCCACAGCTGCAGGTAGCGGCCCCCGGCGGCCAGCAGCTCCTCGTGGGTGCCCTGTTCGACGACGGCGCCGTGGTCGAGCACCACGATCTGGTCGGCACCGGTAATGGTGTGCAGCCGGTGGGCGATGACGAGCACGGTGCGGTCCTTGGTGAGCCGGTTGAGTGCCTGCTGCACCAGGTATTCCGATTCGGGGTCGGCGAATGCGGTGGCCTCGTCCAGGACCAGCACGGGCGTGTCGGCCAGAATGGCGCGGGCGATGGTGAGCCGTTGCCGTTCGCCACCGGAGAGCGCAGCGGCGGCGCCAAGCACGGTGTCATAGCCGTCGGGCAGCCGCAGGATCCGGTCGTGGATCTGCGCCTGCCGGGCAGCGGCCTGCACCTGCTCGTCGGTCGCATCCGGCACCGCCAACGCGATGTTGTCGCGCACCGTCCCGTGCACCAGCTGGGTTTCCTGCAGCACGAAGCCCACCCGACGGTAGAGCTCGTCGGCACTCAGCGACCGGATATCCTGTCCGTCAACGGTTATCGCGCCCTGCTCCACGTCGTGGAAGCGGGCGACCAGCGCGGCAAGGGTGGACTTGCCGGACCCCGACGGCCCGACCAGCGCGGTCACCGTGCCGGGCCGCAGCGTCAGCGACACGTCCCGGATCACCGGTACACCCGGGCGGTAACCGAAGCTGACCGCTTCGAAGCGCACCGTCCCGGCCGCCTCCTCCGTCGGCGAATCGTGCTCGCGCACCTCGAGTGCGGGTTCGTCCAGGGCGACCTGCAGTCGCCGGGCGGCCAGCATGCCGCCGCGGATGCCGGCCAGCCCCAGCCCGATGCCCAGCAGCCGAGCGCCGAAGGTGGTGCCCAGCAACAAAAACGGCAGCAGATCAACCGGGTCCATCCGGCCCGCCACGATCAGCGGGGTGCCCGTCAGCACGATCAGCCACAAGAACGTCGACGGCCGGGTGACCAGGTCCATCAGCGTCTTCTTGCCGATGAACGGGCGCTGCCAGGCCACCAGGAAACCGATGTACTCATCGAGCCGGCGCCGGAAGGTCGAGGCGGCCGCCCCGCCGAACACCCGGATCACCGGCTGGCCCTCCAGGTAGATCCCGGCTTCGCCGTTCATCCGCTCCGCCCAGCGCTGCGCCTGGCTGATCTTGGGACCCGATTGGGTCAGCATCACCGACATCAGCACCAGGTAGACCAGCACCGGCACGAACAGCACCAGCGCCACCCGCCAATCCACCACGAACAGGTAGACCAGCACCGCGACCGGCGCGACGACCGCGGCGACGGCGTCGGGGATGGCGTGGGTGACCAGATAGTGCAGCGACAGGGTGTCGTCGGCGACGAGTTGCTTGATCGACCCGGAACCCCGGGCGGTGAACCAGCCCAGCGGCAGCCGGGACAGTTTTGTCAGCAGCCGGCCGCGCAATTCACTGGCGAAGCGGGCGTCGACGACATGCAGCCACAGCGTGAGCCCCGCGCCCAGCAGTGTGCCCAGGCCGAGCAGCCCGACCGCCGCGAGGCCCACCGTCCACAGCCGCGACTCGTCGGCGCCGGACACCAGCAGCCGGGCCAGCTCCACCAGCAGCAGGAACGGCGCCAGCTGCAGCAGGGTGAGGATGGCCTGCAGCACACCGGAGACGATCAGCGGCGCCCGCAGCGGGGTGAGCAGCCGGCCGGCGGCCTGCGCACGCCAGCGGCCCCGGGTGGCGGGCGCCTCGGCGCCGCGCTCACCGGGCGGCTCACTGGCGGTGTCGTCCGATGGACGCGGAGTCGACGGTGAGGGCTCGTCGGCCTCCGGGGCGCGTTGGGTGCCCATGGCGCGGCCGGCGTTCCAGTAGGCCTGTGCGTGGATCTCGGATTTCGGGAAACCGAACTCATCACGCAGCCGGACTCGCAGGGCTTTCAGCGTCGCGGCTTCCGGTGTCGCCCAGGCATACCAGTCCGACCAGTCCCGGGACTCGATCGCGGCGGCCAGCGAACCGGCGTCGCGGCGGGGCACCCAGTGCACCCGCAGCCGGGGGTGCTCCCGTATCGGGATCAGCAGGTCGTCGTCCTCGTGCTGTTCGAGATAGAGCTCGATCGGCACGTCGGGCGGGACGGTCCCGATGATGCCGTTGATGCCCGGGATCGACGCCGAGTCACCCAGCAGCAGGTAACCGGCGGGCTGCGCGTCGTCGTCCGGCGCTTCGAAACGCGACGAGCCCATCAGCGACATCGCCGCGATGGTCGTTCCGGGTTCGACGGTGCGCGCCCATCGTGTTGCGGGTCCGGCCGGCTCGTGCAGCACCATGTCGACCGCGAAACGTCCGGTTTCGGCGTCGCCCTCGGCGATGGTGTAGGCGCGCTGGAATTCGGTGTCAGAGCCGTCCGGATCCGGGAACCAGAACCGTAGCCACGCGCTGGGTTCGACGGTCGCTTCGGTGAACAATGTCGGTGAGTGCATCCAGATTCGGATGAAATGCGGCGCGATCCAGCTGGTCTCGAGCACCGTTACGGTGTGGTCGCGGGCACCGAAGCCCCGCAGTATCGCGCCCTGCAAACCGCGCGCCATCAAGGTCCTTTCGCCAACGGTGGCCCTCCCCGCAGGGTGGGACCCGGCTCTCGCGCCGCCAAGCCGAACCTAGGTTACCCTACCCTCACTTAAGCGGATAGGGCCTCCGGTAGGCTCAGCGCTCGTTATGAGTGACGCCTCAACGATCCTGCACCGCGAGTTGACCGACATATCCGACGAGGTTCGCCGCGTCCCGGCGCCCCCGATCCCGGTGCTGGCCGAGCCGTATGCGATCCGGGTGGCCGACCCGGACGCCGACGCCGAGATGGTCTCCGAGTGGATGAACCGGCCGCACCTGGCCGAAACGTGGGAGTCCGCCTGGCCGCCGGAGCGCTGGCACACCGTGCTGAGCGCCCAGGTCGCCGGCAGCTACACGCGGCCGTTGATCGTCAGCCGACACGGACAAGACAGTGGTTATATCGAGTTGTACCGGGCCGCAAAGGATTCCATCGCCAAGTACTACGCCGCCGACCCGCACGACCTGGGTATGCACGGGGCCGTCGCCGACACCACAGCGGTCAATCGGGGATTCGCGGCGATCTTATTGCCACGCGTCATGACCAGCGTTTTCGGCCTCGAACCGCGGTGCCGGCGGATGATGTTCGAGCCCGAGTATCGCAACACGGCGATGCGTCGGTTGGCCGAATATGTCGGCGGCACCTTCCTGGGTGAACACGACATGGGTTATCGCCGGATGGCGCTCTACGCGGTGCTGCGCTACCCCGACGACGACCCGCTGTCGAACAACTCGTCGTAGCCGTCGTAGTCCGGGCGCATCCCGGCGGCCACCAGCTCCCAGAGCACCTCGTCGGTGCCGCCGCCCACCCGGGCCAGCTTCATGTCGCGCCACCAGCGCCCGATCGGTGTCTCGTCGACCAGATAACCGGAGCCGCCGAAGATGTGCATGCATTCCGACAGCACTTCTTCGCCGAGCCGGGCGGCGGTGACCTTCATCGCCGCGGCAGCGCGCAGATCCAGTCGCCCCTCGGCGGCAATACCGTTGAGCGCGTGACGAAGCAGGTCGACCCGCGCCTGCAGATCGGCCATCCGCATTCGCAGCGCCTGATGCTCGAACAGCGTGGCGCCGAACTGGCGGCGGCGCATCATCCTGGCATGGGTCACCCCCAGCACCACCTGGCACGACGACGCGACCTGCCCGGCGATCGACATGCGCTCGTGCGCCAGTCCCCAGGAGATCGCCGCCAGCCCGGTCCCAGGGCGGGCGATGAGGGCCTCGGCCGGCACCCAGGTGTCGATCTCGACCGCGGCGGTGTCCAGCGGACCGGCTCCCACCTTGCGGTACGGCTCGCACACCTTTACCTGCGCGGTCGGAACGGCGATCACCAGGACGTTGCCGTGCCGGCTGTTCTCGTCGTGGTCCACCCCGCGCGCGACCACCATGATGTGGTCGGCGACCGGCGACAGCGAAACGAACTTTTTGCGGCCGCGGACCTCGAATCCGTCGCGCGCGGAACGTACTTCGGTCTCCACGATCTGCAGATCCGAACCGCCGGACTCCTCGGAGGCGCCGATGCACAGCACCGCCTCACCGTTGATGGCCTGCTCGCAGATGCGCTGCAGGTATTCGGATCGTCCGAACCGGCGCAGGATGGCGATCGCAGAGTCGTGCAGGCTCACCCCGACCCCGATACCGGCCGAGCGCAGCCGGCCCAGCTTGAATGCCAGCGCCACCAGCTTCGCGACGTCGGGATGCTGGCCGTTGGACCACTTGCCCGCGAAGACCCCGGCGCGGCCGAGGTGCTCGATGAGGGCGCGCGGAAAGCGTTCGGCTGCTTCGGCTTCGGCGGTCCAGCCGGCGACCTTCTCGTCGAACACCTCGTCGAGCAGCGCCCGGTAGTCGTCGATCCCCACAGCGGCCCCGGTCAACTCATCGACTCCATGTTCTGCTTGACCTGGATGCGCCGCAGTTTGCCCGACGAGGTCCTCGGCAGCGATCCGGGCGCGGTGAACACCACCTTGGCGGGCACCACCCCGCATTCCGATGCCACCCGGGAGACCAGGTCACTGCGGGCGCCCTCCTCGTCGGGGCCGCGGAACTCGGCGACGACCACCAAGGCGGGACGGACGTCGTCGGTTCCGAC
>CAYNJD010000157.1:0-7449 GCA_964397355.1 uncultured Mycobacterium sp.
ACATCTACGACGTCGACCTGCACGGCACCGGCGACTCCAAGGGCACCATCGGCGCGCTGGATGCGACGCTGACGTGGCCGGCGTCGGGCATCAAGGAGACCGTCCAGTCCATGGTCCCGATCCTGGGCAACCTGGTGTCGGATCTGAAGACCAACCCGCAGGACGGCACCGTCGAACTGGGCGGCGCGTTCGGGCTGGCCAGCGTCGTGGTCAAACCGGAGGTCGTCAACGGCGGGTTATCGCTGAAAGTGCAGAAGCTCACCGGCCTGGGCACGCTGACGCTGCCGCGCGAGACCATCCAGCCGGAGTTGGACCGATTCGCCGAGGCATTGACCAAGCGATACCCGCTCGGTGTGCACGCCGACAGCGTCCAGGTCACCGACAATGGTGTCGTGGCGCGGTTCTCGACCCGCAACGCCACCATCCCGAAGTCCGACGACCCCTGTTTCGCCCACCTGTAGCCTGCAAGCAATGAGCACCTCGACGTCAGCGCATCCCCCGCATCGGTTCACCGGCCTGCCGGCGGTCCTGCTGGCGCTGACCGTGCTGCTGGCCCTGGTGCTGGCCGCGATGTTCGGCGGTGAGCTCTACGCCCGGCACCGGGCCGAAAGCCTGGTCGCCGACGCGGTGAAATGCGAGGCGGAGGACACCGCGACGGTGTCCTTCGACACCAGTCCCCCGGTGCTGGCGCAGTACTTCAACCGCGAATACCCGCACATCTCGGTGCAGACCGACGGCAACCAGATCCGCAAGGCCAAGGGCATGCAACTCGATCTGGACATCCGCGACATCCGGCTGCACAAGACATCTGACTCCAAGGGCACCATCGGCGCGCTGGACGGCACCATCACCTGGCCGGCCGACGGCATCAAGCGGTCGATCGAGGAGGTGGTCCCGGTGATCGGCAGCATCGTCACCGGCAAGGTCACCACCGACCCCGGCGCCGGCACCGTCGAACTCAAGGGCCTGCTCAACCGTGCGACGGTCAAGCCGCAGATCGTGGACAACGGACTGCGGCTGGAAGTGGTCAACCTGGAGGCACTGGGCCAGGACCTGGACTCCGAGACCGTGCAGCGCAACCTCGACGACCTCACCTCGAAGGTGACCGACGATCTTCCGCTGGGGATCCACACCGACAGCGTGGAGGTCACCGACTCCGGTGTGGTGGTGAAGTTTTCGACGCGCAACGCCACCATCCCGGCGTCGTCGTCGAGTCAGTGCTTCTCGTCGCTGTAGCGCACGCTAATCGAGCCCGTCGAGCACCGCCCGGGTGCCCGACAGCCCCAACCGGGTCGCCCCCGCGTCGAGCATTCTCAGCGCGTCGTCGGCGCTGCGGATGCCGCCGCTGGCCTTCACCCCGAGCCGGCCGCCGACGGCGTCGGCCATCAGCGACACCGCGTGCACCGATGCCCCGCCGGCGGGGTGAAACCCGGTGGAGGTCTTGACGAAATCCGCACCGGCGTCCTCGGCGGCACGGCAGGCGGCGACCAGGGCGGCGTCGCCGGCCAGCTCCAGCAGCGCGGCAGACTCCAGGATCACCTTGAGCAGCGCGGTCGGCACGGCGGCCCGCACCGCGGCGATATCCGCCGCGACCGCGGCGAAGTCGCCCGCACACGCCGCGCCGACGTCGATGACCATGTCGATCTCGGCGGCGCCGGCCGCCACGGCCAGCGCCGCCTCGGCCGCTTTGACCGCCGGCAGATGCTTGCCGGACGGGAATCCCGCCACCGCGGCGACCGGGATCCCGGCGGGGCCGGCGGCCGCGGCTGCACTCGCTACGGCCACCATCGACGGCGACACGCACACCGCGGCGACGCCGAGCTCGGCGGCCTCGGCGACCACGGCGACGACCTGATCCGCAGTCGCCTCGGGTTTGAGCAGGGTGTGGTCGACCAGTTTCGCCACCTGGTCACGGCCCCACCGGGACATCAGAAGGCCTCTTCGGCGGCGCCGGGGTTGCAGCCGGACTCGAGCATCGTCACACCGTCGACGACGGGCCGCCACGGCTCCAGGTTCCAGCTGGTCTTGCCGGGCCGGGCGAACTCGGCGTAGTTCCAGTGGCAGAAGAATTGGTCGTGCATGCTCGCGGTGTCGGCCTCGGGGGCGCCGGCCAGCACTTCGCGCCAGGCCAGCTCACTCTCGGCGTCGCTGCCCACCCGCGCGGCCGCGGCCCGGGCGGCCGGGGTCGGATACACCCGCAGGCTCGACAGGCCGTCATAGGTCACCCACTCGGTGTGGTCGACGAAACCCGGCGCGCCCGCGTCGGCTGCGGCCGGCGCCGCGGCCAGCAGCATGGCCACCGCCACGATTCCGGCGGCGCGGAGAGTCGAACGGACCATGGCGGCTAGTGGGACTTGCCCTGGACCTCGAGCAATCTGGGCCGCACATCCACCAGGTAGACCCCGGCGGCACAGGCCGCGATGGCCATTCCCATCACCTGTAGCACCAGGGCCAGCAGCCCGCACACGCCGAGGATCACCAGCCACACCGGCTTGGTGAGTTTGTCGGCGGCGGTGTAGGCGTCGGGGCGTTGCATCGCCGCGTGGACGAACGCGTACACCGAGGTCGCGAACACGACGATCTGCAAAACGCCAAGGACGATACCCACCAGGTTCATAGCGAACACGCTGCAAGCCTAGGCGGGTATCGTCCCGGACGTCGAACTGCGGTTACTTCTGGGTGACCTTCTTGGCCGGAGCCTTCTTGGCCGGAGCCTTCTTGGCGGCGGCCTTCTTGGCCGGAGCCTTCTTGGCGGGAGCCTTCTTGGCGGGAGCCTTGGCGGCCTCCTCCTTCTTGGGCAGCTCGATGCCGACCAGCTTGGCGGCCCGCTCGCCGACCTCACGGGTCTGGGTCGCGACGTTGCCCAGCACCTCCTGGGTCAGCTCGACGGCCTGGTCGACGTAGCCCTCCACCTGCGCCGAGGCGTCCTCGATGCTGGACTGGTGACGCAGCCGCTCCAGGGCGGCCTCACCGCGCGCCACCAGGTCGTTGTAGCGGCCGGTGGCGGCCTCCACGTAGCCCTCGGCGGCACGGCGCAGCTCCTCGGCGGTGAAGCGCTCCCGCAGCTCGGCGAACTGCTCGGGCAGCTCGTCCTGCAGCTTGTTGAGGCGGGCACGGCTCTCCTCGACCCGGGTGCTGGCGTCCTCGCGGGCCTCACCGGCGCGGTCGCGCAGGTTGGCGACGAGGTCGTTCATGGTGGCCAGGGCCAGGTCGGCAGCGCCGATCGCGGCGAGCAGCGGGGCCTTCAGTTCTTCGATGGTCGGGTTCTCGGCCATTTCGGGATTCCTTTCGGGTTGGATTTTCGGTGTGGTTGTTCTAGGAGGACGAAGGAAGATCAGGCAGGTGTCGTCTCCTCACCGTCGGCTTCGTTCTGCGCGACGAAGGAGGTGTAGATGTCGAGCAGAACCTGCTTTTGCCGTTCGGTAATCGCCGTATCCGCGATGACGGCGTCGCGGACCTCGCTCTTCTCGCTGGGCTCCAGGATTCCCGCGCGGATGTAGAGCACTTCGGCGGAGACCCGCAGGGCCTTGGCGATCTGATTGAGGACATCAGCGGAGGGCTTGCGCAACCCGCGCTCGATCTGGGACAGATACGGATTGCTGACGCCGGCCTTGTCGGCCAGCTGCCGCATGGACACCTGCGCGGCTTCGCGCTGGGCCCGGATGAAGCTGCCGATATCGGCAGCCGCCGTGGACACCACTGCGGCGAGGTTGTCATCCTGCGACACCGGTGACCCCTTTCGTGGACTACTGACCCGCTGACAGTCACCACGATACGGACTAGTGCTAACTTTTGCAAGCACTAGCTAGCGCAGGTCAGAACATAAGTTGGGCTATGGTGTAGATCGCCAATCCGGCCAGCGAGCCCACCACGGTGCCGTTGATCCGGATGAACTGCAGATCACGGCCGACATGCAATTCGATTCGCCGGCTCGCCTCCTCGGCATCCCAGCGCTCGATGGTCTCGGTGATGATCGCGGTGATCTCCACCCCGTAGTGCGCCACCAGATGCTGCGCCGCCCGCACGATCCAGTTGTCCACCTTGTCGCGCAGTTCGGCCTTGTCGCGCAGCGACTCACCGATCTGGACCACCGCCGCGGCCACCCGGATGCGCAACGCCCCGGACGGGTCGTCGACGCCCTCGAGCACCAGTCGCTTGAGCGTCCGCCACGCCGTCGCCGCGGCGTTGGCCACCTCCTCGCGAGCCATCAACTGCTCTTTGACCGCGTCGGCCTTGGCGATGGTGGCCGGGTCGTGCTGCAGGTCGTCGGCGAAATCGAACAGGAAGCGGGTCGCACTGCGCCGCAGTTCGTGATCGGGATTGCGGCGCACCTTGTCGGTGAAGTCCATCAACTCACGGTGGATCCGGTCGCCGACCAGATGGTCGACGAACCGCGGCGACCAGGTCGGTGAGTCACGCTCCACCACCCGCTGGATGACTTCGCCGGCGTTGAGCGACCACTGGAAGGCGCGGTCGGCCAGCAATTGGATCAGCGCCTCCTGCCGGTTCTCGGCCAGCAGCGTGCCCAATACCCGGCCGACCGGCGGGCCCCAGTGCGGCTCGGCGATGCGCCGCACGATCATCCGGTCGATCACGTCCTGCACGTCGTCGTCGCGCAGCATCTCGATCAGCACCCGCATCACGGTCGCGGTCTCGGCGGCCACCCGCTCGGCGTGCCCCTGCTCCGACAGCCACTTGCCGAGCCGCCCGGCGATCTGCGCGTCGCGCAACTTGGTCTCGACCACCGGCGGTGACAGGAAGTTCTCCCGCACGAAGGTGCCCAGGCCCTCGCCGAGCTGGTCCTTCTTGCGTTTGATGATCGCCGTGTGCGGAATCGGCACCCCCAGCGGGTGCTTGAACAGCGCGGTGACGGCGAACCAGTCCGCCAGTGCGCCCACCATGCCGGCTTCGGCGGCGGCGCCGACATAGCCCACCCACGGCGCGGCCGTGCCGTCAACCTGCGCCCACCGGCACAGCAGGAAGACGACGGTGGCACCGAGCAGGAAGCTCAGTGCCACCACTTTCATCCGGCGCAGATCGCGCAGCCGCACCGCATCCGCGGCCGGATCGGCGTCCGCGAACGACTCCGCCAGCGACTGCATGGTCCGTGCCGCACCGGGCCACTTCGCCCGGTTCTCTCGATGCACCACCACACCATCATCCGCTATCCGGGCCACTCGGTACATGCGGCGGTTCCAGCTTCGCCTCTCCTCCATCGAGCCTCGCTAAACCACTCGGCACACACGGCGGTTCCAGCTTCGCCTCTCCTCCATCGAGCCTCGCTAAACCACTCGGCACACACGGCGGCCCCAGCTTCGCCTCTCCTCCGTCGAGCCTCGCTAAACCACTCGGCACACACGGCGGCCCCAGCTTCGCCTCTCCTCCGTCGAGCCTCGCTAAACCGCCGGTAACTGTTACCGGACCACAAAGTTTGCTGTACGGGCCCGTATTATCTAAAGCGTCTAGTGAATGGGAATCCGCGATAGTGGCAGAACAGCTCCGGGCCGGTGCCGCCAAAACCGATGGTCGTAAGCGGCGTTGGCATCAGCACAAGGTCGAGCGCCGCAATGACCTGATCGACGGGACGATCGAGGCGATCCGGCGCCGCGGCCGGTACGTGAGCATGGACGAGATCGCCGGCGAGATCGGCGTCTCCAAGACGGTGCTGTACCGCTACTTCGTCGACAAGAACGACCTGACCACCGCGGTCATGATGCGCTTCACGCAGACCACGCTGATTCCCAACATGGCCAAGGCGCTCTCGTCGAACATGGACGGCTTCGACCTGACCCGCGAGATCATCCGGGTGTATGTCGACACCGTGGCCTCCGAGCCCGAACCGTACCGGTTCGTGATGGCCAACAGTTCCGCGGCGAAGAGCAAAGTGATCGCCGATTCCGAACGCATCATCGCCCGGATGCTCGCGGTGATGCTGCGCCGGCGGATGAACGAGGCCGGGATGGACACCGGCGGCGTCGAACCGTGGGCGTACATGATCGTCGGCGCGGTGCAGCTGGCCGCCCACTCCTGGCTGCTGGACCCGCGGATGAGCGCCGACGACCTGATCGACTACCTGACCATGTTCGCCTGGAGCGCGCTGTACGGCATCGTCGAGGTGGGCGGCTCGCTGGAGAAGTTCAATGCCGCGCCCCACCCGTCGCCGATGCTGCCGTGGCGACGGGCGGCCGAATCTCAGGCGGCCGAACCTCAGTAGGTGTAGAAGCCCCGGCCGGACTTCTTGCCGAGCTGGCCGGCCTCGACCATGCGCAGCAGCAGCGGCGGCGCGGCGTAGAGCGGCTCCTTGAACTCCTCATACATCTTGTCCGCGATCAGCTTGAGGGTGTCCAAGCCGACCAGGTCGGACAGCCGCAGCGGCCCCATCGGGTGCGACAGCCCCGCCACCACGGCCTTGTCGATGTCCTCGACGGATGCGAACCCGGACTCGAACATCCGGACCGCGGACAGCAGGTAGGGCACCAGCAGCGCGTTCACCACGAAACCGGACCGGTCCGAGCAGCGCACCACCTGCTTGCCCAGCACCTTGCCGGCGAACTCCTCGACGCGCGCGGCGGCGGCGGAGTCGGTGACCAGCGTGCTGATCAGCTCGACCAGCGGCAGCACCGGCACCGGGTTGAAGAAGTGCAGGCCCAGCACCCGCTGCGGGTTCTGCGTGGCGGCGGCGATCCGCATGATCGGGATGGACGAGGTGTTCGACGCCAGCACCGCGTCGGGGTCGGTGATCACCCGGTCGAGTTCGGCGAAGATCTTGGTCTTCACGGTGTCGTCTTCGATGACGGCCTCGATCACCAGCTGGCGGTCGGCCAGGTCGGCCAGGTCGGTGGTGAAGGTCAGCTTGCCGAGGGCGTCGTCGCGCTCGCGCTCGGTGATCTTGCCGGCGCTCACCCCGCGGTCCAGCGACTTGGTGATCCGGTTACGCCCGGCGGTGACCAGCGCGTCGGTGGTTTCGAAAACCTTGACGTCGACGCCGGCGCGCGCCGACACCTCGACGATCCCGGCCCCCATCTGCCCGGCTCCGACGACCCCTACTCGTTCGATCGACACTGTGTTCCTTTCGGGTTCGGTTGCAGTCTCACGGCAGCGACAGGCCCCGCCCAGGCTGGCTGGGCGGGGCCTGCGCTGTCAACTCCCCCGCGGCGCAATCCGACTTCCACCGCGGAAGTTTCACTCGACTCTCAGTGGAACTGGCCCTCTTCGGTCGAGCCGGCCAGCGCGGTCGTCGACGACGTCGGGTCGACGGTGGTGGCGATCCGGTCGAAGTAACCGGCACCGACCTCGCGCTGGTGCTTGGTGGCGGTGTAGCCCCGCTCCTCGGCGGCGAACTCGCGCTCCTGCAGCTCGACGTAGGCGCTCATCTGGTTGCGGGCGTAGCCGTGGGCCAGGTCGAACATCGAGTAGTTCAGGGCGTGGAAGCCGGCCAGCGTGATGAAC
>CAYNJD010000158.1:0-7351 GCA_964397355.1 uncultured Mycobacterium sp.
GTGTGGTGGACGATCAGCAGCGTCTTGCTCATCGGCTCTCCTGCAGTCGGACCGCGGTTTTCATCGCCTCCCGGGCTCGACGCCGGTCCCCGGCGTACTCGTAGGCGCGGGCCAGCCGGTACCAGCGCCGCCAGTCGTCGGGGTCGGCGTCGAGCTCCTCGCGGACGGTGTGAAACAGCGCATCGGCGGCATCCCGCTCGATGCGTCCGGACGGCCGTCGCGGCAGCGCACTGGCGTCCAGCTCCATCCCGTCGGCGGAGATCAGCCGTGACAGCCGCTGGTGGGCGAACCCGTCGCGCAGCGTGGCGATCATCGCCCACAATCCGATGAACGGCATGATCAGCAGCGCCAGGCCCATCCCGATCGCCGGAATCGAGCCGGACGCGATCAGCAGCACCGCGATCCGCCCCAAGAACACCAGATACATCAGCAGCGCCAGGCACATGAAGACGATGAGTGCCTTCACCCGGGTGGCCGCCGACATGACCACGGCTATTTCAGGTCGAGCAGGGGCTCGATACCGATCGTCAGCCCTGGATTCTCGGCGACACGACGCACCGCCAGCAGCACCCCGGGAACAAACGACGTCCGGTCGATGCTGTCGTGCCGGATGGTCAACGTCTCTCCCATGGTGCCGAACAGCACCTCCTGGTGGGCCACCAGACCGGCGAGCCGCACCGAATGCACCGGAACGCCGTCCACGTCGGCGCCGCGCGCTCCCGGCAGACCGGTACTGGTGGCATCGGGGTTGGGCGGCATGCCTTTTCGCGCTTCGGCGATCAGCGCCGCGGTGCGGGCCGCGGTGCCCGAAGGCGCGTCCGCCTTCTGCGGGTGGTGCAGTTCGATGACCTCCACTGATTCGAAGAACTTGGCGGCCTGGACCGCGAAGTGCATCGACAGCACCGCGCCGATGGCGAAGTTCGGCGCGATCAGCACCGCCGCACCGGGTTTGGCTTCCAACCAGGAACGGACCTGCGCGAGCCGCTCCTGGGTGAATCCGGTGGTGCCGACGACCGCGTGAATCCCGTTGTCGATCAGGAACTTCAGGTTGCCCATCACGACGTCGGGGTGGGTGAAGTCGATCACCACCTCGGTGTCGCCCTCGGTCAGCAGGCTCAGCGAGTCGCCCGCGTCGACCTCGGCGGACAGGGTCAGATCATCGGCGGCTCGCACCGCCGCAACCATCGTGGCGCCGACTTTGCCCTTGGCGCCCAGCACTGCTACCCGCATGGCTGCCACCCTAGCGGGGACTGCGAGCGCGGCGAAGCCGGGCGCTGGGGGCACCTCCCGCTTGCGGGGGACAGGTCGCCGCCATCAACAGCGGGGACTGCGAGCGCGGCGAAGCCGGGCGCGGCAGGTCGCCGCCATCAACACCGCAGCCTGCGTCAGGACACCTCCCGGCGGGACACACCGGGCCGGGCGGCATCGGCGAGACGTTCGGCCACGAAGCGGCACATCAGGTCGAACGCCGCCCGGCTGTCCGGCAAGAACGGGAAAATCGCCGGGAATGCGTGCAGTTCACGCGCCCACACCTCGAGCCGGCTCGATCGCTGATGCTGGCGCAGCGCCGCGTGCAACCGTTCGGCGTCGCAGCGCAGGATCTCCGACTCGGCCGCGATCAGCAACGCCGGCGGCATCGTCTCCAGCCGGCCGTTGATCGGGGACAGCTCGTGGCGCAGCCTCGCCGACGGGCACACCAGGTCGACGATGTCGGGCAGCACCGCCGGGATGCCGAACGCGTCGGCGGCCATGTTGGTGTGGGTGCTGCGGGCGACACCGTCCAACTCCAGCAGGGCCGAGATCCCGATAACCCCGGCCGGGGCGGGCAGGCCGCGCTGTTGGCCGGTCAACGCTGTCGCGAACGCCAGGAATCCACCGGCGGAGTCACCGGCCAGCACCGTCTTGGCCGGGTCGGCGCCGCGATCGAGCAGCCAGCGGTAGGCGCCGATACAGTCGTCCACCGATCCGTCCACCGTGACCTGCGGGTACTGCCGGTAGTCGACGTGCACGACCGGCAGCCGGGTGCGTCGGGCCAGCTTGGCGACCACGTGCAGATGGGTGTCCAGGCCGCCGGTGATGAAGCCGCCGCCGTGGAAGTACAGGATGGCGCCGCCGCCGAACGCCTGATCCAGCGGCCGGCCGCGATCGACCCGGCGGACGACCTCGACGGGCACGTCCGCCCCGTCGCCGCGGCTGAATCCGACGCCAAGGAACGGCCGCACCCGTTGCAGCTTGGCGACGGTGTTGACCCGGCGGCCCACCTTCGTCATCCGGCCGGCGATGGTCCCGCTGCCGGCGTGCAGAATCAGGCGCCGCACCAGCCGCGGCGTCACGGCGCTGGCGACGGCGTAGATCAGCTTGGCGGGCAGACTCGCGGGGTGAATCGGATCGGATCCGGGCATCCGGGCAGTCTAGGGGCGATGATCCGCCAGTGGCGGGATTTCGCCCGAACCGCGTGGCCTCGGGCCCGCCCGCTCAGGCGTCGATGACGATCCGCCCGCCGTTGGCCCGCGAGACGCAGACCAGCATCTCGTCGTCGTTCTCCGCAGTGCGCCCGCGGCGGTCGACGTCACCGGCGACCACCTTGACTTTGCAGGTGCCGCAGAAGCCCTGCCGGCACGAGCAGGGCGTCGTCGGGTCGGCGTCGAGCATCACGTCCAGCGCCGAGCGGTCGGCGGGGATCAGCAGCAGCCGCCGCGACCGGGCCAGCTCCAGCTCGAACGGCACACCGTCGACCACCGGCGGCGGGCTGAACCGCTCGTAGTGCAGCGGAGCATCGGCGTGTTCGTCCCGGGTCCTGCGCACCGCTTCGAGCATCGCGGTCGGCCCGCAGACGTACACCGCGGTCTGCGGGCCGGCGCCGGCCAGCAGTTCGTCGGTGCCGGCGAACCGCCCCTGCTCGTCGTCGGCCCACACCGTGACCCGCTCGGGGTCGGTCGCCAGCACCTCGTCCAGCAGCGGCATGTCGGCGCGACTTCGTCCGGCATATATTGCGCGCCAATCGATTCCGCGTTGCACGGCTTCGCGCAGCATCGGCAGCATCGGCGTCACCCCGATCCCGCCGATCACGAACAGCACGTCACGCTCGTCGGTGCCGAGGTAGAAGGCGTTGCGCGGCCCTTCGAAGACCAGCGTGTCGCCCACCGCGTAGGCCTCGTGCATCTCGACCGAGCCACCGCCCCCGTCGTCGAGCCGCCGCACCGCGATCCGGTAGTCGGTGCGCCGCCCCGGCACCCCGCACAGCGAGTACTGCCGGCGACGTCCCGACGGCAGTTGCACGTCGATGTGACCGCCCGGCGTCCACGACGGCAGCAGCCCGCCGCTGGGCTCCGCGATCGTCAGGGCCACCACGTCCGGGGTCAGCATCTCCCGTTTGGTGACCACGGCTGCGATCGTCCGGGAGACCGGGGCCACCCGTGACGGCTTCCAGCGCGACAGCGCCGCCACACCGCCGAAGGCGGTCACCGCCCCCCAGAGCACGTTGTAGAACCGGTCGTGCTTGCGCCGGCCGTAGAGGTCGGGCGGACGCGAGTTCCAGATCTCTTGCGCCATATCAGCTTTGCCGGGCATCTTTGCCGGGGACCGCCTGGCTGTCGGTCGCGTTCTGGTCCACCCATTCGCTGGTGTGCCGGGCGATGATCTCGGGCCGATCGGTCACCACCCAGTGGCCGCCGTCGATATCGAGCACCCGGTGCCGCGGCGCGATGGCCCCGGTGAATCGCTGCATGGCCGGGCTGACGAAGAGGTCCAGGCGCGGCGCGAGGACCTGTACGGCGACATCGGTGGCAGGAAGCGGCACCGACGGCTTCAGAAGCGGCCGAGGCATATTCGCCCGATACAGGTTCAGCCCGTTGAGGAAGTCGTTGTCGCCCCGGTAGGTGTCGCGTCGCGCTCTGCCGGAGTGGCCGATACGTTCCATCGCGGCAATGACTTTGCCGCCGAGTCCGGATCGGAAGATCACTTCCGGCAGCCACGGGGTCAAGAACAGCCAGATGTAGGACGACTCCAGCACCTGTCTGGCGACGCCGAGGAACGTCCGCAGGTTGCGGGGAGACCGCAGGAACCAGCCGGCGTAATCCAGGTGAGGTCCCGAAATCGATGTGTAGGAAGCGATTTTGGCAGCCACTATGGGATCGGTCACTGCCGCCCAGCCCTGGACCGAACCCCAGTCGTGGCCCAGCAGATGGACCTGGTCGACGCCGAGGTGTTCGATCACCGCACCGACGTCGTCGATCAGCCGGGGAAACCGGTAACCCGACCGGTCCGCCGGGGCCGACGACTCGCCGGCGCCGCGCACGTCGTAGGCGACGACGTTGTAGCGGCCCGGATAGGACTCGACCAGCTCCTCTGCCACCGAATCCCAGAGGTGGTGGTTGTCGGGGTAGCCGTGGATGGCCAGGATGGTCGGGCGTCGCGGGTCGACGTCGGTGTAGGCGTGCACCGCCAGGCTCACACCGTCGGTTGCCGTGACAAGTGGGTTCATCGACTGGACTCCTCGGTTTCGGCGCCGGTCAGTGGGTGGCGCGGGCGGCGGGCGAAACGGCCAGGTAGTTGACCGCCTTCTCCACCCCGCCGAGCTGCGCCGGATGGAAACCCGGCCGGTAGTAGGAGGCGATGGCCGGCAGGAACTCGAACGGTGCGGGAACCAGCCCGCGACGTGACACGGTGAACCAGTCCCGCCACCGCGGCTTGGTTCCCGCCGGCAGTTCCGGGTCGATCTTGTACATGAACCGCAAGCCACGCACCCACAGCCACAGCATCAGCGGCGTGACGGCCAGCTGGGTGCGGACCTGCCGGAAGAACCCGGCCCGCAGATGTTTCATCACGTCGAAGGCCACGGCCTTGTGCTCGACCTCTTCGGCACCGTGCCAGCGCAGCATGTCCAGCATCGCCGGATGCGTCCCGGCGGCATCCAGCGCGGGGCTGTCGAGGACCCACTCCCCCAGAATCGCGGTGTAGTGCTCGACGGCGGCGACCAGGGCCACGCGCTCCAGCAGCCAGCGCTGCTGGCGGCGCTTGCTCCAGTGCGGCCGATCCCCGAGCAGCTTCTCGAACAGCCACTTGATCTGGGCGGTGAACGGTGACATGTCGACGCCGCGGGCGGCCAGCGCCTCGACGACGCCGGCATGCGCCTGCGAGTGGGTGGCCTCCTGCCCGATGAATCCCTGGACGTCGAGCCGCAACTGGTCGTCCTTGATCAGCGGCAGCGCCTGCTTGAACACCTCGACGAAAAACTCCTCGCCGGCGGGCAGCAGTAGGTGCAGCACATTGCAGAAGTGGGTGGTGAAAGGCTCGCCGGGTACGTAGTGCACCGGCAGATCCGACCAGTCGAACCCGACGTCCCGTGCCTGCAGGACGATGCGCTCGTGATCCAGTGACCCGTCATGCGGACCTGCGGCGTTGTCGTCGACCTTGAGCATGGCATGCCTCCCGGTGGGTTTACAAATATCTGCCATTTGTCTTGGCAATGGACAGATCATCTGATGGGGTACAACGATACCACCGGTACCGCCTTGAGTGGCCCCTCTTGGCGTCCGCCACACAACGGCCAGCCGACCCGACGGATCCGAGCCCTTTTGTAAACATTTCGCTGCAAAAGTTAAGAGATTGTTAACCAGCTTGGAGCTTGAGGGGTGCGTCAGGAAATGTGGCGCAGGTTCCCAGCAAACGTTGAGGCACAACGGGACCGACTCCTTGCAAGTAGCCGGCCCTTCTTGTTGCCTGTAGCCGTTTTAGGAGATGTCTTGTCGTTCGTCACCGCACGCCCTGAGGCACTGATGTCCGCTGCCGCCAGCTTGTCGGGTACCGGATCCGCGCTTGCCTCCCAAAACGCGGCTGCTCAGCTGCCGACGACAGGGGTGGTTCCTCCGTCCGCCGACGAGGTCTCGGCGATGCTGGCCGTGCGATTCGCCGCCCAGGCGCAGCAGTACCAGCAGATCAGCGCGCAGGCCGCCGCGATTCACGAGATGTTCGTGGACACCCTCAACGGCAGCGCGAACACCTACGCGGCCGCCGAGGCCGCCAACGTGGTCGCAGCCGGATAAGAAGGCGCAACAGTGGATTTCGCAGCGTTGCCCCCGGAGGTCAACTCCGGGCGCATGTACGCCGGCCCTGGTGCCGGATCACTGCTGGCCGCTTCGGTGGCATGGGATCAGCTGGCTGCCGAACTGCACACCGCAGCGGCGAGCTACCGATCGGTCGTCACGGAGCTGACCAGCGGTGCGTGGCTGGGCGCGTCGTCGACGAAGATGGCGGCGGCGGCCGCTCCGTATGCCACCTGGCTCACGGCCACCGCTGAACAGGCGGAGCAGACCGGCGCCCAGGCCAAAGCAGCCGCTGCGGCCCATGCCAGCGCATTTTCCATGACGGTTCCGCCGGCCCTGATCGCCGCCAACCGAACGCAATTGGCGACGCTGGTCGCGACCAACTTCTTCGGTCAGAACGCCCCGGCGATCGCCGCCACCGAAGCGCACTACGCCGAGATGTGGGCCCAGGACGCGTCGGCGATGTACAGCTACGCCGCAGCCGCGGAGACCGCAGCGGAGATGACGCCGTTCACCACGCCGCCGCAGACGGCCAATCCGGGCGGCGTGGCTTCGCAAGGTGCCGCGACCGCCCAGGCGTTAGGGCAGGGAGCCGCGCAAGCCACCGTCAACCAGGCGATGCAGGCATTGCCGGGAGCGATGGCGGCCTCAGCAGAAGGGTCGGTGCTTCCCCCGATTTTTGGCGACATCGCCACGCTGGGCGCGTCCCCCGTCTCCGTCATGCTGAGCAGCGCCATCATCGCCGCGTTCATACCCGAGTACATCCTCGGCGCTGCCGGGCTACCAGCACCCTTCGGCCTGGAGGCGCTCTCAGCTACCTCTTTTGCGGCAGGCCTGCCATTGGGTCTGGTACCGGTAGCGGGCGCTACCGCCACGCTGAGTTCCGCAACGTCGGCAGCCTCAGCGGGAATCGGCAATGCGGCGTCGGTCAGCGGGTTGTCGGTGCCCAAAGCCTGGGCTGTCGCTGCCCCGGAGATGCGCTTGGCCGCAGCCGAATTCGCGGCTCCCGCCGTGGCCACCGGAAGTTCGTCGATGTTCGGCGGCATGCCGCTCCTGGGCGGAGCTCCGTTGATGGGCTTGGGTCCGCGTCAGTCCCCCGCGGCCCGCGCCAAAGACGACCAGAACGAAGAAGCCAAACGTAAAGCAGCCAAAGGACGCCGATCGTCCATGTGGTGAGGTCGCTCCCGACTTCCCCTGACAAGCCGCTCTACAACACCCAATTCCGAGTTAGGAGATCAGTTTCATGACTACGCGTTTTATGACCGACCCGGAGGCCATGCGGGCCATGGCGGGGCGTTTTGATGTGC
>CAYNJD010000159.1:0-7347 GCA_964397355.1 uncultured Mycobacterium sp.
AGCCGATCACCGCGACGGTGTCATCGCGGGTCACCGCGCCGGTGTTGATCGCCGCACCCAGGCCGGCCATCACCCCGCAGCCCAGCAGCCCGGCCACCGCCGGGTCGGCGGCCGGATCGACCTTGGTGCACTGGCCCTCGTGCACCAGGGTCTTGTCGGCGAACGCCCCGATGCCCAACGCCGGGGTGAGCTCGGTGCCGTCGGTCAGCGTCATCGGCACCGAGGCGTTGAAGGTGTCGAAGCAGTAGTGCGGCCTGCCGCGCTTGCAGGCCCGGCATTGGCCGCACACCGCCCGCCAATTGAGGACCACGAAGTCGCCGGGGGCGACCGCGGTCACCGCCGAGCCCACCGCCTCGACGGTGCCGGCGGCCTCGTGGCCGAGCAGGAACGGGTAGGAATCGTTGATGCCGCCGTCGCGGTAGGTCAAGTCGGTGTGGCAGACCCCGCAGGCGGTGATGGCGACCACCACGTCGTTGGGTCCGGGTTCGGGGATGACGATGTCGACCACCTCGACCGGTTTGCCCTGCTGCCGCGAGATGACACCACGCACTGTCTGACTCATGGGATTAACCATAGGTTCCCGGTGCGGCGCCCGGTCCCGGCACCGTCGGTTGCGCCGCGACGGTCGCGGCTAGGCTTGCTGCCGATGTCCGCCCTTGATGTCCTCGACGAGTGGCCCGTGGACCACGCGGCCGCCGCGGTGATCGGTCCGCGGGGGGTGCTGGCCAGCCACGGCGACACGGCGCGACCCTTCTACCTGGCGTCGGTGACCAAGCCGCTGGTCGCCCGGGCGGTGCAGGTCGCGGTCGAGGAGGGGGCCGTCGAGCTGGATACCGCGGCCGGGCCGCCCGGCGCGACGGTGCGGCATCTGCTGGCGCACGCTTCGGGGCTCTCGGCGGACTCCGATCGGGTGCTGGCCAAGCCGGGCACCCGGCGGGTGTATTCCAACCACGGCTTCGCGGTACTGGCCGAGGCGGTGCAGCGCGCGTCGGGCATCGAGTTCGGCCGCTACCTGACCGAGGCGGTGTTCGAGCCGCTGGGCATGTCGGCCAGCCGGCTGGACGGCGGCGCCGCGGCGGCCGGATACGGGGCCACCGCCACCGTCGACGATCTGGTCGCCTTCGCCGGTGACCTGCTGGCTCCGGTCACGGTTTCGTCACAGTTGCACGCCGAGGCCACCAGCGTGCAGTTCCCCGGCCTGGACGGGGTGCTGCCCGGTTACGGGCGGCAACGGCCCAATGACTGGGGTCTGGGATTCGAGATTCGCGACGCCAAATCGCCGCACTGGACCGGCGCGGCCAACTCGTCGCGCACCTACGGCCATTTCGGCCAGTCAGGCACCCTGATCTGGGCTGATCCGGTGATTGAGCGGGTGCTGGTGGTGCTCACCGACCGCGACTTCGGTGACTGGGTGACGCCTCGGTGGCCGGCATTGGCCGACGCGGTCGTGTCGGAGTACGGCCAGGACTAGCCAACAGGCGTCTCACAAGGCACAATAGACACATACGACACACACTCAACTGAAGTTTTCGCGGCCGCGCCAAGCCGCTCCGCACGGTTCCACCAGGTCGTTGGGGAAGACGTCCCTCGTGGAGCCGAAGGAGCAACTGATGCGTGCGTCGAATCAATTCGCCGACGTGACCAGCGGCGTGGTGTACATCCACGCGTCGCCCGCGGCGGTGTGCCCGCATGTCGAGTGGGCCCTGACGTCGACCCTGGATGCCCACGCCAAGCTCAACTGGACGCCGCAGCCGGCCATGCCGGGACAGCTGCGGGCGGTGGTCAACTGGGTCGGGCCGGTGGGCACCGGCGCGCGGCTGGCCAGTGCGCTGCGCTCCTGGTCGGTCCTGCGTTTCGAGGTCACCGAAGACCCCAGCGCGGGTGTGGACGGCCAGCGGTTCAGCCACACCCCGCAGCTGGGGTTGTGGAGCGGGGCGATGAGCGCCAACGGCGACGTGGTGGTCGGTGAGAACCGGCTGCGCGCACTGATGGCGGCCGGCGCCGACGCGTTGGCGGCCGAGCTGGAAACGGTGCTGGGCACCGCATGGGACCAGGCCCTGGAGGCCTACCGCGACGGCGGCGACGGCGCGGAGGTGTCCTGGCTCAGCCGCGGCGTGGGCTGATCGCCCGCCGCTACCGGGGCCGCAGGATCCGCAGCGCGCCCGACACCGCCGACACCGTCACCGGCAGCGGGGCGACGAAATCCCCGTCGGCGTAAGCATTGATCCCCGGGCATTCCACCCGGATCGACGCGGCCCGGCGGGTGCTCACTTCGTCGAGGTTCACGTGGGTGCCCTTGAACACCGTGGGGAACAGCCGGATCAACTTGGTTCGGGACCCCGAGTGCACCATCGTGACATCCAGCAGGCCGTCGCCGTGATCGGCCGCCGGGCAGATCAGCATGCCGCCGCCGTAGCTGCGCGTGTTGCCGAACGCCGCCAGCGTCAGCTCGATTTCCAGCGGCTCGCCGTCGTCGAAGGTGAGCCGGAACGGCAACAGCCGCAGCTTGGAGATTTCGGCCACCATGGCCAGGTTGTAGCGCATCCGGCCGTGCGGCCAGCGCATCCGGTTCACCCGATCGCTGACCAGCGAGTCGAACCCGGCCGCCATCACGGTGCCGAACCACGACGGCGCGCCGTCGTCGGGGGCGATCCGGCCCAAATCGACCGTCTCGGTCCAGCCGTCGGCGACGACGTCGGCGGCCGCCTCGGGGTCGCCGGTGGGCAGACCGTATTCGCGGGCGTGGTCGTTGCCGGTACCGGCCGGCACGATCCCCAGCGGCACGTCGCTCAGCGCCAGCGCCTGCAGCGCAAGTGAGATGACGCCGTCCCCGCCGGCCACCACCACGGCGTCGGTTCCGGCGGCCAGTGCCTCGTCGAGCAGCTGCCGTGCGTGGCGGGCGTCGGAGCCGATGAGGTGGTTGACGTCCACACCGCGCTGCTGGAATCGCGCGAGTGCGCGTTCGGCCGCGTGCCGCGCATTGCCGTGCCCGGCAGCCGGATTGGTCAGCAGCGTGACCCTGCCGATCTCGCGGGTCATGGGATCAGCTTGCCGGGGTTGAGGATTCCGGCCGGATCCAGCGTTTCCTTGACCGCCCGCAACACCTGCACACCGAGGTCGCCGACCTCGTCGCGCATCCACGGCCGATGGTCGGCGCCGACCGCGTGGTGGTGGGTGATGGTGCCGCCGGTGCGCATGATCGCATCGCTGGCCGCGGTTTTCGCGGCGCGCCACTGCTCGATCGGGTTGCCGCGCTGGCCGGCGACGACGGTGAAGTACAGCGACGCACCGCCTGCGTAGACATGCGAGATGTGGCACAGCACCAGCGCCGGGGTGCCGCTGTCGGCCAGCGACGTGGTGAGTGCCTCGGTGACGGCGGCCTTGAGCGCGGCGATGTTCGACCACCCGGTGGCGGTCTCCAGCGTCTCGCACAGTGCCCCGGCGGCCAGCAGCGAATCACGCAGGTACGGCGCGGAGAATCGGCCGTGTTCCCAGGCTCGGGCGGGCTGCTCGCCCAGCGAGGTGCCGCCGTGGGCGGCCAGTACCGCCGCGGTTTCGGCGTGCCGGGCGCCGGCGTGTTCGGCGGTTCCCTCGAACAGCGTGATCGCCAGGCAGCCGCCGGTGATCTGCTGCTCGCCGATCTGTTCGGTGCTGGCGAGGTTGACGCCGGTCTCGGCTTCGTCGGAGAGCCGGACGACGGTTGCGCCGGTGCCGGTCTGGGTGATTGCCCGCAGTGCGTCGGCGCCGGTGGCGAAGTCGGGGAAGGACCACGCCTCATAGCGGGTGACGGCGGGCACCGGATGCACCCGCACCCGTACCCGGGTGATGACGCCGAAGGCCCCCTCCGAACCGAGCAGCAACTGGCGCAGGTCCGGGCCGGCCGCCGAGGCCGGGGCGCGGCCCAGATCCAGCACACCGGCCGGGGTGATCATCCGCAGCCCGCGGACCATGTCGTCGAACCGTCCGTAGCCGGCCGAATCCTGGCCCGAGGAACGGGTGGCGGCGAATCCGCCCAGCGTGGCGAACTGGAAGCTCTGCGGGAAGTGGCCGAGTGAGAAGCCGCGCTCGCCGAGCAGTCGTTCGGCGTCGGGTCCGGTGACACCGGCGCCGAACTCCGCCTCGCCGGAGACCTCGTCGAGCTCCAGTAGCTGATCGAAGCGCCGCAGGTCCAGCGACACCACGGCTTTACACGCACCGCGGATGGGGTCGAGGCCACCGACCACGCTGGTGCCGCCGCCGAACGGGACCACCGCTATGTTGTGCCGGCTGCAGTACTCCAGGATCGCGGCGATGTCGAGGTCGAAACCGGGAAGCAGCACCGCATCCGGTGCATCCTGGGTTCCGGATCCGTTGCGCCGCAGCAGATCCAGCGTTGACTTGCCGCCGGCGTGCAACAGCCTTCCGGCCTGGTCGACCCGGTAGAACCGGTCACCGACGATGGCGGCCAGCGCCTTGTGGTCGGCCTCGCCCAACGCCGACGGGCGCAGCGGTACCTGGTCCGGGTCGGGCTCGGCGGCGCCGGTCGCCTCGACACCCAGCGCCGACTTCAACAGTGCCCGGATGCCGTCGGACAGCGGTTTGGCCGCCGCGGGATCGCCCCAGGCATTCCACTTCATCGGGGGAGTGAGGGCATCCTGCGCATCGGACGAAGTCATGCGTTACAGTATTACATATGCTGTCAACCAGTAATGACGAGCAGATCGATGTCGGGGACCGCATCCTCGACGCCGCCGCGAGCTGCCTGCTGGCGTTGGGTGTCGAGCGGGTGACCTTGGCCGCCATCGCGCGTCGCGCCGGCGTCAGCCGCCCCACCGTCTACCGGCGCTGGCCTGACAGCCGGTCGGTGATCGCCGCGCTGCTCACCGCGCGGATCACTGACACCTGGACGGCGGTGGGCGCACGGGGAACCGGACGCCAGGGACTGGTCGAGCGCATCGTCGCGGTGGCGGCACGACTGCGCCGCGACGAGGTGGTGATGCAGGTGCTGCATCACGCACCCGACCTGGCGATGGTCTACATCGCCGAGCGGATGGGGGCCAGTCAGCGGCGGCTGGTCGACCTGGTGGCCGCCGAACTCGACAGTGCCCAGTCCGATGGCGGCGTACGGGCCGGCGACCCGCGCCGGCTCGCCGCGATGTGCCTGCTGATCACCCAGTCGGTGATCCAGTCGGCGCAGATCGTCGCGCCGATCCTCGATGACGACGCGCTGGCCGCCGAACTGACCTACGCCCTGAACAGGTACCTGTCGTGATGCCCGACGCCGCGCTGAATGCCGCCCGCCGCGCCGCGGAGCTGACGGCTTTGGCGGAGCGCCCGGCTGTTGATGTCGTCGTGATCGGCGGCGGTATCACCGGTGCCGGTATCGCCCTGGACGCCGCCAGCCGCGGGCTGCGGGTGGTGCTGGCCGAAAAGCATGATCTGGCGTTCGGCACCAGCCGGTGGAGCTCCAAGCTGGTGCACGGCGGGCTGCGGTATCTGGCGACCGGCAACGTGGGCATCGCGCGTCGCAGCGCGATCGAACGCGGAATTCTGATGACCCGCAACGCCCCCCATCTGGTACGGGCCATGCCGCAGCTGGTGCCGCTGCTGGGCTCGATGCGCCGCCGCGACCGGGCCCTGGTGCGAGCCGGATTCCTGGCCGGGGACGCGCTGCGCCGACTGGCCGGCACACCGGCGACGGTGCTGCCCCGCTCGCAACGGGTCGCGCGGGAGCGGGTCGTCGACCTGGCGCCGACCGTGCGCCGTGACGGCCTCGACGGCGGGCTGCTGGCCTACGACGGGCAGTTGATCGACGATGCCCGGCTGGTGACGGCGGTGGCCCGCACCGCGGCCCAGCATGGCGCGACGATCCTGACCTATACGGCCGTATCGCGGGCCACCGGCGAGGCGGTGCGGCTGACCGACCAGCGCTCCGGCGAGTCGTTCGATGTCGCCGCGCGGGCCGTCATCAACGCGACCGGCGTGTGGGCCGCCGATCTCGATCCGGCGCTGCGGCTGCGCCCGAGTCGGGGCACCCACCTGGTGTTCGACGCGGCGGCCTTCGGCTATCCGAGCGCCGCGCTGACCGTGCCGATACCGGGCGAGCTGAACCGCTTCGTGTTCGCCATGCCCGAGCAGCTCGGCCGGGTGTACCTGGGCCTCACCGACGAGGATGCGCCCGGTCCGGTTCCCGATGTGCCGCAACCGACTTCAGCGGAGGTGTCGTTCTTGTTGGACACCGTCAACACCGCGCTCGGTACCGCGCTGGGCACGGCGGATGTCCGCGGCGCCTACGCCGGGCTGCGACCACTGATCGACACCGGGGCGGGGCGCACCGCAGACGTCTCGCGTAACCACGCCGTCATCGAATCCGGCTCCGGGGTGTTCAGCGTGATCGGCGGCAAGCTGACCGAGTACCGGCACATGGCCCAAGACGTGTTGGACCGGGCGGTGCGGTCGCGGGGGCTGAGCGCGTCCCCGTGCCGCACCCGTGACCTGCCGCTGGTGGGTGCTCCGGGCAATCCCGGAGCGGCCGGGGCGCCGGTGCGCGGGCTGCCGGAGTCACTCGTGGCGCGCTACGGTGCCGAGGCGGTCAACGTGGTGGCCACCGCCGGCTGCGAGCGGCCGGAAGAACCGGTGGCCGACGGAATCGACGTCACCCGTGCCGAATTCGAGTACGCGGTCAGCCATGAGGGGGCGCTGACCGTCGCGGACATCGTGGACCGCCGGACCCGGATCGGACTGGTCGCCGCCGACCGGGAGCGGGTGCTGGACGTGGCGCAGGAGTTCGTCGCGGGCACCGAGTGAGTCACAGGTACCGGCGGACCCGGCTGCAGTAGTCGGCGAATTCCCGGCCGTAGTGCTGATGCAGGAACGACTCCTCCCGCAGCACTTGACGGTGGAACAGCCACACCGCGGCCACGAGATAGATCAACGGAATCCAACTGGGGAAGACCAGGAACTGGCCGAGCAGCACCAGGGCGAATCCGACGTAGATCGGGTTACGGCTGACCGCGAACACGCCGGACGTCACCAGCTTGTTCGGGTGGTCGACGTCGATACCGACCCGGAAGCTGGTGCCGAATGCGATCAGGCTCAGCACCAGAAACAGCAAGCCGCCGACGCACAGCGCTACGCCGGCCCAGGCGACCGCGTCGGAGGAGAAGAACCGCTCGGCGGCGACCAGCGGCCAACCGAAGGCGTTGGCGAAAATGACGTAGAAGTAGAGCAGTGCGAAGGGCGGGATCAGGAAGTCCTTCTTGTCCATGTTCCCGAAGTGCAGTGCGCGTGTTCCGCTGCGCCGCAGCATGATCAGGCGAATCACGACCAGAACCGGGCACAGCGCGAGTGCCGAGGCCGCCAGATATT
>CAYNJD010000160.1:0-7337 GCA_964397355.1 uncultured Mycobacterium sp.
GACACCGGCGTCGAGCAGCTGGGCCGGCTCGACATCATCGTCGCCAACGCCGGTATCGGCAACGGCGGTCAGACGCTGGACAAGACCAGCGAAACCGACTGGACCGCAATGATCGACGTCAACCTCGGCGGCGTGTGGAAGACCGTCAAGGCCGGTGTCCCGCACATCGTCGAGGGCGGTCGCGGCGGTTCGATCATCCTCACCAGCTCGGTCGGCGGGCTGAAGGCCTACCCGCACTGCGGCAACTACGTTGCCGCCAAGCACGGCGTGGTCGGCATCATGCGCTCATTCGCCGTCGAGTTGGGACAGCACATGATCCGGGTCAACACCGTGCACCCCACCCACGTCAGCACCGGCATGATCATGAACGAGGGCACCTGGAAGATGTTCCGCCCGGACCTGGAGAACCCGGGCCCGGACGACATGGCGCCGATCTGCCAGATGTTCCACACCCTGCCGATCCCGTGGGTGGACGCGGTGGACATCAGCAACGCCGTGCTGTTCCTGGCCTCCGACGAGGCCCGCTACGTCACCGGTGTGACGCTGCCGGTCGACGCCGGAAGTTGCCTGAAATAGCTCGTCGACTCTGCGCCCACGGCGGAAAAGTGCGCGAAAGCACCGCCGTGGGCGCAGAGTCATTGAGGAGGCGGGTTACCGGCTAGGCCGGGGCGGTGCCGATCACCCCGTCGGCGGCCAGCGCGGCGATCTCCGTCTCGGATAAACCCAGCTCGCGCAGCAGTTCGTGGTTGTGCTGACCCAGCAGTGGCGCGGGGCTGGTGTGAACGCGGCTGGGGCCCTGCGACATCCGGGCCGGTAGCGTGCTGTGCGGCGCCGGCCCGTTGACGGGGTGGTCCAGCTGCTCGAAGAAGTTCCGGGCCGCCAGCTGCGCAAGTTCGGTCTGCCGGTGCGGCTGCATCACCTTTGCCACCGGGACACCGGCGCCCCAGAGCACGTCGACGACCTCGTCGGAGCTGCGCTGCGCGCACCAGGCGCCCAGCTGCTCGTCGATGCGGTCGTGGTGGCCACGCCGGCCGGCCGCATCGGCCAGCGCTGGATCGGCGGCCCAGGCCGGATCGCCCAGTGCGGCGCGCAGACTCGCCCACTGCTCGTCGGTGGCCACCGCGATGGCGACCCAGCAGTCCTCCCGGCCGAATTCGTCGGTGCCGGCGGTCCGATACAGGTTCTGCGGGGCGGCGGCCGGGCCCCGGTTGCCGTCACGCTGCAACAATGCGCCGTAGGCCGAGTATTCGATGACCTGCTCGGCGGCGATGTTGAGGGCGGCGTCGATCATGGCCGCCTCGACCAGCACGCCCTCGCCGGTGCGGCGGCGATGCTCCAGGGCCAACAACAGGCCGGTCAGCGCGTGCACACCTGCGTTCGGATCACCGATGGAGTACGGCTCGTAGGGGGTGCGGTCGGGGTAGCCGGTCAGCCAGCTCAGCCCGGAGGCGTCCTCGATGACGTAGGCGAACGCCGGGTTGTCGCGCCAGGGGCCGTCGAGGCCGAAACCGGGCATCCGCAGCATGATCACGTCGCTGCGCAGCGACTGAACGAATGTGAAGTCCAGCCCCAGGTTCTCGATCACCCGCGGGGTGAAGTTCTCCACCACCACGTCGCAGGTGGCGATCAGCCGGTGCAGCACGCTGCGGCCGGCTTCGGTCTGAAAATCCAGCGTCAGGCTCTTTTTGTTGGTGTTGAGCGCCGAGAAAATCGGCGATTTCTCCCACCACTGCTCCTCGGTCACCGGTATTCCGGCGATCAGCCGGGTGCCGTCGGGGTGGCGGGTGGATTCCAGGTGGATCACCTCGGCGCCGAGCATGGCCAGCAGGTGGGTGCAGGACGGCCCGGCCCAGAAGGTGGTCATGTCCAGCACCCGGATACCACTGAGCGGCAGCCGATCCGCCGCCCCGTCCGACTGCGGTGCGGGCCGAGGCGGCAGCGGCGACTGTCGGTAGCCGTCGGTGTGTTCGCCCAGCCGTGGCGCCGGTGCCGGCTCTCTCGGCGGCACGCCACCGAGTCGGTAGGGCGGCACCGGCTGAATGAACCCGTCCCTGGGATTGCGGGTGAACACCTGTCGGTATTGGAGGTGATCCAGGTTCGGCAGGTTCTCGCCGTTGCCGACCGGTGAGTTCGGGATCCGGAACGCCGAAGCCAGGTCGCGGATGTCATCGACCTTGTGATTGCGCACCCACTCGTAGAGTTCCGGCGCATGCAGGTTGGCCTGCTCGGTGATCGACAGCGGCGACTGCTCGTCGATCCACTCGTCGTGGCCCGACATGGCGCACAGGTCGAACCACTGCTGCGCGGTGCCGCAACCCAATGCGACCAGGCCGTCGGCGGCCTCGGCCACGCCTGGCACCGTCGGCCTGCGTTCGGAGCGCCACGGGCGGCCGAGGATCTGGAAGTAGGTGACGGGATAGTAAGTGAGGCCGAGGATCTGGACTTCCAGCGAGGACAGGTCGATCAGCTCGCCGCGCCCGTCGCGCAGCGCGCGAACCCGGGACGCCAGCGTCATCGCCGCGGCGTACGCCCCGGACAGCCACTCCCCCACCTGACCCCCGACGTGGACCGGTGCGCGATCCTGCGACCCGCGTCCCAGACCGACCGCGCCACCCGACCATGCCTGCAGGGTGAACTCGGTGGCGGCGCGGTCCCGCCACGGCCCGTCCAACCCGAACGGGGTGAGGGCGGTGACCACCAGGTGCGGGTGGCGACGGTGGATCTCGGCCGGCGCCAACGACGGGTGCGACGCAACGCGGCTCTGCGGTGACCACACCACCGCGTCGGCGGCCGCCAGCAGCCGATGAACGAACTCGGCGTCGCCGTCGGGATCGGCGACGACGCTGTGCTTGGAGCAGCCCAGGTAGCTGAACAGCGCACCGCCGGCATGGGCGTCGACCGCGGCGCCCGACGCCGACCAGCCGCGTAGCGAATCGCCTTCGGGCGGTTCGACATCGACCACGGTTGCTCCGCCGTCGGCGAGCATCTTGGTGGCGTAGGCCCCGGCGATACCGTCGGACAGATCGACGACGGTGTAGCCGTGCAGTGGTGCCACGGCGTCAGGAACCCTTGTCCCGGCTGGACTTGCTCAGCCGGAAGTCCGGCGGGAAGCGGGCGTCGTTGTCCTTGACCGCGCCGGACAGCCCGGAGTCGATGGCGTCGTCGAGCATCAGGTCGTCGGTGTCCGGCGCCACGCCGGAACCCATCGACTCGAAGAACGCCGACAGCAGACTGCCCATGTACTCGCCCTGGTGCTGCTTGTAGACCTCGAAGAACATCTTCTGCATGAACACCGTGTCCACCGGGCGGTTACGCGCGCAGGCCAGCGCGTACTTGTCGACCTCGGCTTCGAGCTCGTCGCGCGGGACCACCTTGTTGAGGAAGTTGCACTTCTCCATGTCGGCGGCGGTGAAAGGCCGACCGGTGAACACCATTTCGGAGAACTTGCGCAGCCCCATCATCTGCACCCAGGTCCACATCCGGGGCCCCCAGCCGTAGTAGCGGAAGGAGGGGTGGCCGAACAGCGCGTCGTCGGACGAGATCACCAGATCGGCGTCGGCGGCCTGGTAGAAGTGCCAGCCGTAGCAGTAGCCCTTGGCTTCCACAATGCTGATCTTCTTGAGCTCCTGCAGCGGGCGGTTGCCGGCCTGCACGTTGGCATACCACGCGCTGATGGTGGCGCCGTTGCGGAAGGTGCCCTTGGGTGGATAGGTGACATCGGCCCCGAGGTCACCTTCCAATCGCAGTTCGGCCAGCCGCATCTCGGGGTTATCGACACCCTCCATGAACTCCGGCAGATCGGCTCCGCTACCCAGGTTGTCGCCGACGCCGCGGATCACCACCACCTTGACGTCGTTGTCGACACTGGCCCCGCGCAGCAGGTCGGCGTAGCGCAGCCGCGCCGCCGATGTCGGCGCGTTGAGGTATTCCGGCCGGTCGAACGTGATGGTGGCGATCTTGGTGGCCGGATCCTTGTGGTAGCGAATGATCTCCTCGGCGGATGGCCGCTCGGAAGAGCCTGGCGTGCCGGACATGCGCGATCTGCTCCTTCAGCGGGCGAACGGGCTGGTGGTCAGGACTTCGTGGCCGTCCTCGGTGATCAGCACCGCCTCGCGCCCGAATACCGCTCCCACGCCGGGTTCGAACACATAGCCGGTGACCGACAGCACCATCCCCGGCTCGAGCCGTTCGGAGGCGGCCGTCTGCCGGAGCTGATCGGAGACCACCGGCGGATCGAATCCCAATCCCAGGCCGTGTGCCACCGGCACCGACGGCAGCGGTTCACCGGCGTCGGCGTAGGCACCCAACAGCTCACTGCAGGCAGCGCCGGGGCGGCAGACACCGGCCAGGTGCTCCCACAACGCATCCCATCGTCGGTACAGGCCGGCGGCGTTGTCACCGGGCGGGCCGCCGACGGGATAGGTGCGGCCGACTTCGGCGAGGTAACCGCCGGCCAGCACTCCCGCCGAGAACGCCACCAGATCACCGGTGCGCACCCGGCCATCGCCGGCCGCCCGCCGCCACGGATGTTCGCGCGAGGTCACCCACGCGACATCCTGGTTGGCCGGGGTGCTGACCCCGCCGGCGGTCATCGCCTCCATCAGCACCGCGGTCAGGGTCTGTTCGCTTACTCCGTCGTCCAGCGCGGCGACCGCCGCCGCCAATGCCGACTCGGCCACCCCGACCGAGGCGCGCAACGCCGCCACTTCGTCGGGTGTCTTGATCCGGCGTGCCGCCCGCATCGCCAGCTCGCCGTCGACCAGCTCAGCGTTGGGAAACGCCATCGGCAGCAGCTGGGCGAACAGCGGCGACATCGCGTCGGTACCCACCCGCCGCGCCGTGGCCGCGCCGTCGATGCGCGCCAGCGCGGTGATGGTGTTGGTGGGATTCCAGGAGATCCCGTAGAGGTTCTCGTGCGGAATATCCTCCGGCACACCTTCATCCCAGGTGCTCAGCAGATGAATCTCTCCGGTACCGCGCATCAGCACGCAGGTAGGGCCGAACGGCCGGGTGCCGGCCACCCAGAGCTGTGGCGCACCGGTGACGTAGCGGACGTTGGCCTGACGGCCCAGCACCAGTACGTCGAGATCGTGGGCTTCCATCTGCGCCAGCGCGCGCTCCCGGCGCCCGCCCCGTAGCGCGAGGCCGTCCGGCAGAACCTCAGTACTCACAAGCGCTGCTCCTCCGCTAGTCATAGGGCGAATACGGGTAGTCGGTCAAGGCGATCCAGCCTTCCTCGGTGATGACGACCACCTCTTCGCCGCGGTAGCCGCCGGTGCCGTCCTCCCACACCACCGGCTCGAGGACGAGCACCATGCCCGGCTCGAACACGAAGTTGTTGTCGAACTCATCGCCCAGATCGGTTCCGATCATCGGCATCTCGGCGGCGTTCACCCCGATGCCGTGGCCCAGGTAGAAGTGCGGCAGCCACGGCCGGTCTCCGCCGTTGGCCGCGGTGGCCGCCCGGGCCAGGTCGCCGGAGCTCACCCCGGCCCGAAGGACCCCGCGCACCGCGTCGAGGATCTCCCGCCACCGCTGGTACTGTGCCCGCTGCCGAGGCGTGGGGTCGGCCCCGACGATCCAGGTCCGGCCGAAGTCCGAGCAGTAGCCCCCGTAGGTGATCGACACGTCGGTCCACAGCACGTCGCCGGTCATCAGCTCGCGCTCGGTGGTCAGCAGCGGTAGCGCCAAGTCACCGTGGGTGGTCCAGACTCCGGAAGCCCTACTGTCGGGCATGACCTGCCAGATCGGCTCCAGCATGCTGGCGCTGGCACCCAATTCGAAGGCGTGCCGCAGGAATTGCGCCGACAGGTCCATCTGGCGGATACCGGGCGCCAATGCCGCTTGCACGTCGACCATCGCCTCGTCGGTGATCCGGCACGCGGTGCGGATGCAGGCCAGCTCGTCCGGCGTCTTGATGATCTTGGCCGCGCTGACGACCTGTGCCGCGTCCACCGGCCGGCCGCCGGGAAACAACCGCTGCTGGGCGCGGCGCATCGCGCCGGTGCACTCGTCGATGCCGATCACCGCGTTGCCGGGGATCAGCTCGGCGAGCACGCCCGCGAAATGTTCCACCCCTTCGTCGAATTCGAGGTAGACCGGGCCGTGCACATGGTCTGCCGGCAGGTCCGACTCCCCGGAGGTGCCCTCCCGGAACGGCAGGAACAGGTGGGGCCACTCGTCGCCGGCCAGTACCACCGCCACCGGCCGCTCCACGTGCGACAATCCGGCGTCACCCAGCCGCCAGCTGGTTCCGGTGGCGTAGGTGACGGCGTTGTTCCCCAGCAGAACCAGTGCGTCGACACCCCGATCTGCCATCGCCGCGCGTAACCGGGCCCCGGTCTCGCGGCGCAGCCGGGCCCGGTCGGGGATATCGGGTATCTCGATGCTGCCGGCGGATTCCGACAATGACGTCAACGCAGCCATCACAACCCCAGGAAGGTTTTGATGTTGCCGCTGACCACTTTTGCCGCGTCCTGTGGCCCGAGCGCTGCTACGACGCTGGCCAGCGACTTCTCCGAATAGCCGAAGGTGCTCTCATTGTGCGGGTAATCCGAGGACCACATCACCTTGTCCACGCCGATCCGGTCGATCAACCGCAACCCCAGCGGGTCGACCATGAACGACGCGCTCATGTTGGTGTCCCAGTAGTGCTGGATCGGGTGTTGCAGCTGGTGGTTGAACATGTGCTGGTAGGAGGCGAGCAGGTGTTCGGCGTCCTGCAACGCCGAAGGAACCCAGGCGATGCCCCCTTCGAACCAGCCGACCCGCAGGCCCGGGTTGTGGTCGAGGATGCCGCCGAAGATGTACTTGGAGAACATCTCCCGGAACGAGTCGACGTTGATCATCATGCCCACCACGACGCTGTTGATCTCGCACGGGGTTTTCGGCGGGGTCTCGCCGATGTGGTGGGTCACCGGCAGGCCGGCGGCTTCGATCTCGTCCCACACCGGGCGCATCGCCGTGCTGGAGTAGTCGATGATGCCGCCGTCGTCGTCCTTGCCGGGATTCAGCGGCAAAAGAAACGTCTTGAGTCCCAGCGATTTGAGCTCATCCAGGGTGCGTCGGGTGCCGGCGGGATCCCACCAGTTGATCAGGCCCACCCCGTAGAAGTGACCGTTCGACCGCTCCTGCAGCTCCGCCATGTACTCGTTGTAGATGCGGAATACCCGCTCCCGCAGCTCCTTGTCGGGGAAATGGAACAGCGCCAGCACCGCGTTCGGGAACGCCAGTTCTTTGTCGACGCCGTCCTCGGCCAACTCCTTGATGCGGGCTTCGATGTTGCTGCTGGCGGCGCCGGCCAGGTCGTCGTACTGCATCAGCACCGCCGAGAAGTC
>CAYNJD010000161.1:0-7299 GCA_964397355.1 uncultured Mycobacterium sp.
AGCTTGTCGATGCGCTCGGTGTGCACCCAGAACTGGTAGATCAGGTTCACCGAGAAGCTGGCGAACACCATCCATGGCGGAATACCCAGCAGCGGCAACGGAATCCATATCAGGATCTCGCCGCTGTTGTTCCATTTCTGCCGCAGCGCGGTGGCCAGGTTGTAGTAACGGCTCGAATGGTGCGCCTGGTGGGTCGCCCAGATCAGCCGAACCCGGTGCGCGATCCGATGGTAGGTGTAATACAGCAGGTCCACGCCGAGGATCGCGATCACCCAGGTGTACCACCGGCTCGGCGACAACTGCCACGGCGCCAGATAGCTGTAGATCGCCGCGTAGCCCAGCAGCGCGATGAACTTCCAGCCGGCGGTGGTGGCCACCGAGACCAGTCCCATCGACATGCTCGTCCACGCGTCCTTCGCGCGGTAGGACCCGCGTTCGAGGTCGTCGAGCTTGCGGGCCGCGGCCCATTCCAGGGTCAGCAGCAGCAGGAAGAACGGAATGGCGAACAGCACCGGGTCGCGCATCGTCGCCGGCAACACCGACCACACACCCGCGATCGCATCCACCGCGCTCACCTCCGGCTTACCAGCCTAAACGCCCCGGCGATGTCACTCCGGGGATAGCGCCGTCTGATCCTCGGCGTGCCACTGCACGGCGTAGACACCCGGCTGTAGCGAGAGTTCGCCGACCAGCCGCTCCAGCCGGTCCGGCGCCCGGCTGTCCGACAGCATGGTCGCGGTGAGCGTGATGTTGTCGTCGGCGGTCCGGCCGGTGTGGATGCCCCGCAGCACCAGGTCGTTGCCGGCGGTGTGCTGCACGATCTGGGCACGCAGGTACTTCTCGGACTTCGGCCGGCACGTCACCTGCACCTGGTAGGGCGACTGCGGTTCGTCCTCCTCGATGTGCTGGTCACGGTCGATGAACCGGCCCAGCGGCCGCAGCAGCAGGTGGGTGATCACCACCGCGCCGGTGCCGATCACCGCGAACAGCAGGTTCCCGGCCGCCGCCAGCACACCGACGGCGGCCGAGCACCACAGCGTGGCGGCGGTGTTGAGCCCGCGGACGTTGAAGCCCTCCCGCAGGATCACCCCGCCGCCGAGGAACCCCACCCCGGACACCACATAGGACGCGACCCGGGTGGCGCTGGTGTCGTCGGCGGCCACCGAGTACAGCACGAACAGCGTCGCACCGGCGGCCACCAGCGCGTTGGTGCGCAGCCCGGCCATCCGTGCGCGCCACTGTCGTTCCAGCCCGATCAGCGCACCGCAGCCCAGCCCGACGGCCAGTCGCAGCGTGAACTCGGCGACGCTCAGCGTCTGCATGAGCTAACCCTGTCACACGCCCTATCCGGCGACCACCGGCCGCGCCATCACCGTGGGCTTGAAGCCGTAACGCGGGGCGGCGAATCCGTAGCCGCGGCCCTGCCCGGCACCGGCCAGCGGCACGCCCGGCATGCCGGCCGCGCCGGGCTCCGCCGCGTGCGCGGCGACCGTCCAGCCGGTGGCCGCGACCGAGCTGCCGGGGGCTGCGGTGGCCGGGACGGCCGCGGCCCACGACTGCGGAACCGACAGCGCCCCGACCGCGGACGCGTGGCCCATCGACGCCGAGGCCGTGCCCAGGCCACCGCCCAGCCCCGCGCCCAGACCGTGCATGCCGTTGCCGAATCCGGCGCCCAGCCCTCCGAGCATCGGCGTGAACGGGTCGATCGCGCCCAAGCCCAGCGGGTCACCGGCGGCGATGGCAGCACCACGCACCACCGCCATGTCGGCGGCGAAATTGGAGATCCCGGCCGCACCCATCGGGCTGAACGAGCTGCTCATCAGGTTGGTCATCGCGTTGCCCAGGTCGCCCGCACTGATCGCCTCGCCTCCGGTAGTCGGAGGCTGCACCGGCGCGGCAAGGGTCTGCAGCGTCTGCGGCGTGTTCGTAATCGCCTGCGACAGCGTGGATTGCGCGTTCGACGCGGCCGCGTTACCGGCGGCCTGGGCGGTCGCGGCCTGCTGGGCGCCCTGTGCCGCCGGGTTGGCGACCTCGTGCGGCGGGGTGAACGGCGTGACCTTGGTCGCCGCCGCCGAGGCGGCCGCGTAGCCGTACATCGCGGCGGCGTCCTGCGCCCACATCTGGCCGTAGTGCGCCTCGGTGGCCGCGATCGCGCCGGCGTTCTGCCCCAGGAAGTTGGTGGCCACCAACGTCGCGAGCTGGGTACGGTTGGCGACGATCAGCGGCGGCGGCACCGTCATCGCGTACGCCTCGTCGAACGCCGCGGCTGCCGCCTTGGCCTGGACGGCGGCTTGCTCGGCCTGGGCGGCGGTGGCGCCCATCCACGCCACGTACGGCGCGGCCGCGGCGGCCATCGCGTTGGACGCAGGGCCCATCCAGCCCTCGCTGACGAGTCCGTTGATGACCGCCTGGTAGCCGGCCTCGGCCGATCCGAGCTCGGCGGCCATCTTGTCCCAGGCCGCCGCGGCAGCCATCATCGGCCCCGAGCCGGGACCGGCGTAGATGCGGGCGGAGTTGATTTCCGGCGGGAATGCTCCGAAGTCCATGGCATTGCTCCTTTTTGATCTGGTGGTTTGTCAGGTGGTGGCCGATGTGTGCAGGCACGTCGGTATCCCGATGCGCGTGGCAGCCGTGGCTGGCGGCAGGGATCGGGGCAGCCGTTCATGGCGACATGCCGGAGCCGGGCATGGCTGAATGAAACCCCGCCCGGCGAAAAGACCGGGCTATCAGGCGATTTCAGGACATGCCGAAGCCTGGCGCTTTCCTAAACGGAAGTCACGCCAGTCGACGAAGTCAGCGCCGGTGCGAATCAGATGGTGAAAGCAGTACCGAGATCGAGCGAGACGACCATCGATCTCGGATAGGAACTATCACTCGGACTCAATGTCGCTCTCACCTCCTCTCGGCCTGGGCACGCGTGGGTGCCTGCACGTATGCACGTCGAGGTGAAGCCGCCCGGCGACGCCGGACTCCGCACCCCTCTCGTCAGAGCTTCGGCACGACACGGCGTATCCCGGCCCGCACAATCAATGCGAACCCGGAAGCCACTTGGGCTCAACCCTTAAGCCGGGAGGAGCTGTCCTGACCCGGGGCGTCTTTCGACGTTCGGGGTCAGTGGCCTGTATCCGTGCTGACGCCTCACCTAACGAGGTGCTCGCCTAACCATAGTGCACCAGGTCCGCGGCAGGGTCAATCGGGCGCGGCGGGTCGCAGACCACCTGGCGGTGAACACTCGGTGCCGAAGGCGAAACGGCTTGTGTTCGGGCAGAAATCGCGGGTGACGTCAGCCCGGCTGGCGGCCCGGCCCGGTGCCGTTCTGCCCGTCCGGATTGACGTGTACGGCGTGTACGCCCGGCTGTTCGGCAAGCTCCTCGAGCAGGCTGTCGAGGCGGCTGGGGTCGACATGCCAGTGCTGCACGTCGGTGGTGCCGGCCAGCTCGGTGACCAGGCGCTCCAGCCGGCCTTGCGCGTGGCCGTTCATCGCCGCGGCAGGGCGACTGCGCGGGGCGGCGCCGCCCAGTGCCCGCCCCGCCAGGCTCGCCAGGGCCAGGTCGCCGAACACCCCGGTCGGAACCGGTACGTCGGCGGCGGCCGCCGCCGGCCCGGTACCCGGCAATGCGCCGGCGATCGTCTTGGCCACCGGCGCCGCCGTCACCCAACTCGGTGGAACCGAAAGCCTGCCAACGGTTCCCGCGCTGCCCGCACCGGCCGATATCGGCCCGGGACCGGCCAGCCCGGGGGGCTGTGCTGCGGCCAATGCCGGTGTCCCGGAGCCGAAACCGGCCCGGCCGCCGGTGGCCGCGGCGATGTCCAGGTCGATGTTGAGATTGCGGGAGTACTGCAGCAGGCCGTAGAGCACCGTCTTGATCGCGTCGTTGAACGGCACGATGCTCTTGGGGATCATCTCGATATAGGACATCAGCTGGGCCAGTGTCGGCGCCGCGGCCTGCACCGGGGCCGCCGAAGATGCGGCCGCACCGGCCGCCGGTCCCAGACCGGACAGTGCGTGGGGAATCGCGGCGACCAACTGCGACAGCTGGTCGCGGCCGGCATCGGCGGTCGCCGCGGCCACCGCTGCCGCCTGCCCGGCCGCTCCCGACGGGTCGGTGGTGGCCGGCGGGCCGGAAAACGGCGTCAGCGCGGTAGCAGCCGCCGACCGGCCCGCGTAGCCGTACATCGCGACTGCGTCCTGGATCCACAACTGCACGTACTCGGCGTCGAGCGCCGCGATCGCCGCACTGTTCTGCCCGAGCACATTGGTCGCCACCAGTGTCGCCTGCGCGCTACGGTTCGCGGCGATCACCGGCGGTGGCGCAACGGCCGCGTGAGCCTCGTCGAAGGCGGCCGCGGCCGCGGTAGCCGCCGCGGCGGTCTGCTCGGCGAGCGCCGCGGTGGAATTCAGCCACGCCAGGTACGGCGTCACTGCGGCGACCATGGACTCCGAAGCCGGTCCCAGCCAGCTCTCATCGGTCAGGCCCGTCAGCACCGAACCGTAGGTCCTGGCGGCCGAAGCCATCTCACCGGCGAGCCGCCCCCACGCCGTCGCGGCGGCCAGCAGCGGCCCCGAGCCCGGGCCGGCATACAGCCGCCCGGAGGTCACCTCCGGGGGCAGCGCGGCGAATTCCATGCCGATCACCCCCGGTCCCGCTGCGGCGGTTCGTCGGTGTCGAAATACACCTCGTGGACGCCCGGTTGGCCGGCGACCTCACCGAGCAGGCTCTTCAGCCCGCCCGGCTCGGCATGCCAATGGTGCACCTCGTCGGTGCCGGTGAGCCGGCCGGCGATCCGCTCGCTGTGGGCCTCCACCCGGTCGCCTCGCCGCCGTAGCCGGCCGGGCCGTGCCGCCGCGGCACCGGCGGCGGCCATCCCCGCGCCGTGGCCGGCGGGCGCGCCATCCGCTGCTGCGGTGGGCCCTGCGGCCGCGGTGGGCACCACCTCGGGCACCGATTCGGTCCAGGCCGGCGGGACCGCGAGTCTGCCTATCGCATCCGCGCTGCCGCTGCTGGCCGCTATCACCGGGCGGGTGCCGGCCGCAGCCGTCGAATCCGCGGCGCTCAGTGCCTTTGCGCCGGAGCCGAATCCGGCCCTGCCGCCGGTGGCTTGGGAGATATCGAGATCGGTGTTGAGGTTGCGCGAGTACTGCGCCATGCCGTAGAGCAACGAGATGTTGGTGTCGTTGGCGGGCAGGACCGATCGGGTCAGCGTCTCGATGTAGGAGGCACCCTGCGACAGCGGATCGGTGCTCTGCAGCGGGGCCGCCGCCGCGGCCGGGGATGCCTGCGCGCCGCCGCCGGAGAGTCCCTGCAATGCGCGCGGTATCCCGGAAAGCAACTGGGACAGGTGATCATGTCCACCGCCGGCGGTGGCCTGGGCGACCGCCGCATTCTGCCCGGCCGATCCGGCGTGATCGACGACCGGTGGCGGCGCCGAGAACGGTGTCAGCGATGTGGCCGTCGCCGCCCGAGCCGCATAGCCGTACATCGCCGCGGCGTCCTGCAGCCACATCTGGCCGTACTCGGCCTCGGTCGCCGCGATCGCCGTCGCGTTCTGCCCGAACACGTCGGAGGCGACCAGCGCCGCCAATCGGCTGCGGTTCGCCGCGATCACCGGTGGCGGCACGGTCGCGGCGAATGCCTGCTCGAAATCGTTGACGGCCAGTGTCATCCGGTTTGCCGTGTGTTCCACCGCCGACGCGGTACCGGCGAGCCACTCCGCATACGGTGTCGCCGCTGCGGCCATCGACTCCGAGGCCGGACCGAGCCAGCCCTGCCCGGTGAGTCCGGCGATCACCCCCTGGTAGGCCGAGGCGGCCGCGGCGAGCTCGCCGGCCAGCGCCCGCCACCCGCCGGCCGCCGCCAGCATCGGTCCGGCTCCGGGGCCGGCGTACATCCGCGCGGAGTTCACCTCCGGCGGCTGCGCCCCGAAATCCGGCACCGTTCAGTCCTCCGCCGACGGCGGGATCACGATGATGGTCGCCTTGCTCGGTTTGGCGGGCTTGCTCGCCGCCGCCAGGCCGGTGGCTCCCCCGGCCCCGCGACCGGCGGCTCCCCCGGTGACGCTCATCGCGCGACCGGCCAGGCTGCCCAGCGCGACTTCACCGGCCAGTCCGCTTTCGCCCTCGGTGGCGATCGCGGTGACGGCCGCGGGACCGGCCTCCGGGAAGACCGCGGCGACGGCTTTCGCGGTCGGGGTCTGGGCGATCCAGCCTTGCGGCACCGACATCCGGCCGATCGACACGCCGTTGCCCAGCCCCGCAGACACCGCCGGGCCGGGTGCCCCGACCAGCCGCGAGCCGGCGAGCGCGTGGGGCGGCAACGCGGGCTCGTCGAGCCAGGGTTTGGGGCCCATCGCCCGGTTGACCGAGGACACCACGTTGGCGCCGTTCATCGGCAGCAACACGCACTGGATGGCCAACAGGTACGGGATCCCGCCGATGCCGAACAGTGAGATCGGTGACAGCGGCCCGGCCAGGAAGTCCAGCACCGAGGTCGGATCCGCCGCGGCCGGTGACGCTACCGCCATGCTCTGCAGCGCCTGCGGCACCATCGAGACCAGTTGGGTCAACGACGACGGGGCCTGTGCCGCGGCTCCCGCCGTCGCCCGGGCGGCCGCCGCGGACTGGGCCGCGGCACCCGCCGGGTTGGTGGTCTGCGGCGGCTCGGCGAACGGCGGCAATGCGGTGGCGCCGGCCGACGCGGCGGCGTAGCCGTACATGGCGCCGGCATCCTGAGCCCACATTTCGGCGTATTCCAGCTCGGCGGCGGCGATCGCCGCGGTGTTCTGGCCCAGGATGTTGGTGGCGATCAGCGCCAGCAGCAGGCTGCGGTTCGCCTCGATCACCGGTGGCGGGACCATCGCGGCGAACGCCGCGTCGAAGGCGGCGGCGGCCGAACGGGCCTGGGCGGCGGACGCCTGGGCTTGAGCGGCGGTGCTGCACATCCATCCCGCGTAGGGTTGCACGGCCGCCGACATCGATGCCGCCGTAGGGCCGGACCAGGCTTGACCGGTAAGGCTCGAGATCACCGAGTCATATGACGAGGCCGTCGAACTCAACTCGGCGGCCAGTGCCTCCCACCCGGCGGCGGCCGCCAGCAACGGCCCCGAACCGGGCCCGGAATACATTCGCCCCGAGTTGATCTCCGGCGGCAACGTTCCGAAATCCATGCCCTCTGCCCCTGCTCGATCGGCCGCCGCGCGGGTATTCGATTAGCCGGTTCTGTAGCGCCCCTTCGGGCTCGCGCCGGTTATGCCCAGCTGGAGCCGACGGAGGCGTCGGTGTTGGCCATGTTGTTGCCGGCC
>CAYNJD010000162.1:0-7249 GCA_964397355.1 uncultured Mycobacterium sp.
GCCGCAGCTCGTTGGCCCGCGGAATCGCTTCGGCGGGAAGGGCGGTGCCGACGGTGCGGACCGCACGGAACACCGACGCGGTACTCATTTCGCGCTCCCGTCGGGCAGAAAGACGTAGACGCCGAGCACGTCGGCAGGCGGCAGGAACTTCACCCGAGGCGCTTTGCCGCCGGCCTTGGCCGCCGCCCGCACCGCCTGATGCTCGGACACCAGGGCCGCCGCGGCGTCGGTGCCGGTGGTCGCGAGATGTTCGGCCAGCGCGGGTAGCCGGTCTAAAGCGCGGCCCAACTGGGTGCGGGCCAGCGTGTCGTCGACGTTGCCGGATGGGCTCAGCGTCAACAGGGCGTCGACCTCGGGCTGCGGCAGCCAGGTCAGGGTCTCCCCGCTGGCGGTGAAGGCGACGAAGCGGGCCTCCTCGGCGACCTGGGTGATGGTGGCCGCAGCGCCGGGCAGGGTGATCTCCAGCCGGTGGCGCACCATCAGCAAAGTGGTCACCTTGGCGACCCCGCCGGTGCGCATCACCCCGGCACGTCGGGCCGGGCGGAGCCCTGTATCCGGGCTGGCATCCAGCCGGGCATCCAGCGCGGCGTCGAGCACGTAGCGCGACAGCGCCTCCACGCATACGTCGGTGCGGGTCAACACGTGGTGGCCGGTCGGCACCGGCAGCGAACGATGGAAAACCAAGGCCGTGTTCTTGCTGGGCGGCAACTGGTCTCGCACCGCAGCGGGCAGCGTGTCGATGCGGGCGGTGAATCCGTCGGCGGTGTCGCTGACCGGCGCCCCCATCAGTGACAGCGCGGTGCGGGTGAAGGATTCGACGTCGGCCGGCCCGCCCAGCGCGCGGCGGACCTCGACCAGCGCCTGTTCGACGGCGTCGGGTTTGAGCCCGGCCTGCCGGAACCGTGACCGGGACGCCTTCTCCCGTTCGGCGGCATCCGCCCAGGCGACCTCGACCTGCTCGGCCAGCGACGCGCTGGTGGCCGCGGCCAAGTCCAAGGTGAGCTGTTCGGCGTCTTGGCCGCGCAGCAGCAGCGACTCCCAGATCGCCTTCATCACGGTGGCCGAGTCGACCGGGATCGGCACCGACACCCCGATGCTGCGCTTGATGTGCTCGTGGCGGCGGATCAACACCTGCAGCACGATGCCGTCGATGCCGTTGTCCTCGCCGTAGTAGGTGACGGTGCGCACCACCGGTGCCTGCTGGCCGAACCGGTCGACGCGGCCCTCCCGTTGCTCGTGGCGGGTTGGGTTCCAGGCCAGGTCGTAGTGCACCACCGCGGTGAACCCGTCCTGCAGATTGATGCCCTCCGAGAGGCAGTCGGTGGCGATCAGCAACCGGGGGCCGTCGTGTGCGGTCAGTGCCGCCACCCGGCCCTCGCGTTCCTCCGGGGGCAGCGTGCCGGTGACGACGTCGAGCTTGAGATCGGGCACCTTGGCCAGGGCGGTGCCCAGGTGCTCGCCGAGGTAGTCGGCGGTCGGGATGAAGCGGCAGAACACGATCGGGTGAAATCCGTCGGCGATGAGGTCTTTGATCAGCGGGATGACCCGTTTGAGTTTGGCGTCGCTGCGCGGTCCCTGCAGTGCTGCCGCGGCGGCGGCCAACTCCCGCAGCCGCTTTCGGGCCTTGGTGTCGGGGCTGTCGTCGGTGGTGGTGTCGGCGCCGACGGTGACGTCTTCGGCTTCGGTCGTGTCATCGAGGTCGGAGTCCAGCACGCGGGGTTCGGCGTAGGCGTCGATGACCGTCTCGTCGTCGGTGTCGTCGGCGGCTACCGCGGAGCGGTTGAGCAGGGTCTGCTCGGCGGCAGCCGGGCTGGAGGCCAGGCAGCGCAGCAGCGCGATCGCCGACCACCAGCGCACCCGCTGGCGAACCGCGGACAGTTTGGGGTCGGTGACCTGTTCGCGGACGTAGTCCATCACGTCGTCGAACAGTGCGCGGTAGCCGGCGGTGAGCTTGTAGGCGATCTCGCCGGTCTCCCGCTGCGGGAACGGGGTGTCCTCGTCGAGGTATTCGCGGATGTCGGCGCGACGCCGTTGGATCATGAATTCGGCCAGGAGTTTCCGGTCGTCTTCGCGGTCTTTGCCGGACAGGTCCGCCGGCAGCTCACCCAACCGGTTGTCGAGCAACCCGATCAGTGACTGCCAGGCGGTGTCATCGCCGCTGTGCGGGGTCGCGGTCAACAGCAACAGGTGCCGGCCCGGGTCGTCGGCGAGTTTGCGCAACAGGGTGTAGCGCAGATGTGTCTGGCTGGAGTGGCTTGTGCCGGCGGAGGCCACGCAGGTGTGGGCCTCGTCCACGATCACCAATTCCGGGCAGTGCAGCGCGAATTCGTCGCGGCGGGTCTGCTGTTTGATGAAGTCGGTGGAGATCACCAGGTGCGGGTAGTGCTGGTAGAGGTTCGAGCCGAACGGGACGCGGCGGGAAAGCCGGTTCACCGTCGACGGCAACAACAGGTGGGCGTCGATGCCGAACTTGTGGCGCAGCTCGCTCTGCCACTGCGGCGCCAGCTGCGGCGAGCACAGCACCACCAGCCGCTGCGCATCTCCGGTGGCCAGCAGCTCCGCGGCGATGAGTCCGGCCTCCACCGTCTTGCCGATACCGACCGCGTCGGCGATCAACAGCCGCACGGTGTCCTGGCGGGCCGCCATCAGCAGCGGGACCAGCTGATAGTTGCGCGGGGTAACCGCCAGCCGCGCGAACGACCGGAAGGGTCCGCCGCCGGCCTGAAACGACAGTCGCAGCGCATCGCGCAGCAACCGGGCCCGGGTGGCGTCACCGCGGTCGGCGATGGTGGGTGGGTCGAAGGTCGCCGCCGCGAAGTCGTCGATGCCGGGTAGCAGCACGGTGGTCTCGTCCTCGTGGCCGCCGAGGGGGCGGACCAGCAGGGCGCCGTCGGGGGAGCCGGGCAGTACCAGCCAGTCTCGGCCGCGGGCGTTGACCAAAGCACCGGCGGGGTAGTCGAGGGTCGTCATCAGATCCCCTTCGGGGTGCCGAAGATGTCGTTCTTGTCCGCGAAGGTCTGCAGCCACCCCGCGTCGGCCTCTTGGTAGCCGAATCGCAGGACCAGCCAGCCGGCTTCGTCTTCGAGCTTCATCCGGGCCTGCTCGTCCTTCTCGTGTTGGTGCGCGGAGTCGTGAATCGGGCCGTCGATGAAGACCGCGACGTCCATGCCGCCGGTGTGGTAGGCGAAATCGGGTCGCACGTAATAGCCGTCGACGATCTGCTGTGCGTCGTCGGGCAGGCGGTAGCCGTGCTCGTCGAGCAGGGTAAGGAACCTGCGCTCCAGTTCGCTGTCGCAGGCCTGCTTGAGGCGTTGCAGGTGCTCGGAGCGCTCCTCACCGCCGGTGCCGACGGCGATGCTCGCCGTGGTGAGTTGCTGCAGTAGCTCTTTGACGCAGTGCCGGTCCAGGTGCTGATGGTCCCACTGGTTGGCGTATGACAGCAGGCAGTCGTAGCAGGCCTGCGCGCAGTCCTCGGTGGCGTGCGGTGCGCGTTTGCGATCCTCGCCGGTGTCGGGGTCGAAATGCAGGATCTCCAGCGCTTTTCGGGCTACCCGACGCAGCTGGCCGTCCTCGGTCGCCAGCCGGCGCAGCACCCCGGCGCCACCTTCGGCGGCCTCGAAGAACAACAGCCGCGACCAGGCGTGGTCGCCGGTGTTGCTCGGCAGCGCCTCGGTGGCCAGCTCGCTGTCCTCCAGTTGATACACGGTCTCGATGCCGCGTTTGAGAGCGTAGGCGGCGGCCATCCGCTGCTCGGTCGGGATCGCCGGATCCAGGTGCAGCAGCAGGGCGTTGCGGTGGTCCTCGACGTGCGGGATTACCCGTTGATAGCGCGCCGCCTCGCCGTGCACGTTCTTGTCCAGGTCCGCCTCGCTGCACCAGCGGCCGTCCACGGTGTCCAGGACATGCCCCCGAACGTCCTTGTCCTTGCGGCGACGCAGGCCGACGTTCATCCGCCGGATCAGCGCGGTATCGCCGTAGGTCATGGTGCCGAGCCGGCTGCCGTCTGCGCTGATGGTGCTGGTGAGCTGTCCGGCGCGCTCGCCGTGGGGCACGAACCGGATGCTGGTGACGATCTCATGCCCGGCGCGCTGCCGTTCCTCCTCGTCGGCGCTGATCCGGTCGCGGCGGCGGGTCTTGACCGACAGCAGCCGCATCATGTTGCTCATGGTGTCCAGCGACGCGCTACCGCAGTGCTGGCACAGGTCCACCGTGTTTGACTCGTGCAGGTAACCGCAGGTGTCGCAGCGTTTGATCTCGGTGATGGAGACCCCGGTGCCGTCCTCGCGGGCGGGCAGGCTGACGCGGGTCACCTGGTAGCGGGCGCCCTCGTGGTAGATGAACGCGCCGGGCCCGAACTCGTTGATCGCGATGAACCGCGGACGCTGGATGAAGTCGCCTTCACCGTGGCGGGTGCGCCGCTCGGCGGGGATGAACGCCGACAGTGGCAGCCGAGGGAACGAATACCCGGGCAGGAACCCTTCGGAGGCGAAGTAGCGGTAGGTGTAGAAGTCGCCCTGCATGATGTCGTCGACCTGGCCTTTGAGCAGGTCGAGTGCGGCGCGAGCCTCCGAGATCCGGCCGCGGGCACGCTGTTTCGATGCCTCTGAGGCGCCGATGGTCTTCAGTGTGGTGTTGGCGTTGTCCAGTTCGGTCTGCGCGTCGTGGTACAGACCGCGCCAGCGGTCGGCGGCGGCGTTGAACCGCGCGGGGGCACGCTCGACGGTTTCGGTGACCCAACTCGGTGACCACCACGGCGCGGTCGTGACCTCCGTGGTGGCGGACAGGACTTTGGTGACCGCCGCGATGGCCGTCGTGCGACTGGCGGCCGACTCGATGGTCGCCAGCACCTCCGGGCGCAGCGGCTGGCCGGGCTGGTCGATGTCGAGCAGGTCGACCATGCTGACCTTGAGGTCGAGCCCGCAGTTGACCAGCCAGATGGCGTGCGCGTGGGCGCGCACCAGATCCTGGTTGCCCAACTCCAGCCGGGGCGGGGCGACGGCACCGGCGACCATGTCCTGGCTGCGCCGGAAGTAGTAGGCGTCGTGGGCGTTTCCGGTGGCGCAGTAGGTCAGGGCGATCGCCGGTTGTCCGGACCGCCCGGCGCGGCCCGACCGCTGGGCGTAGTTGGCCGGGGTCGGTGGGACGTTGCGCATCCCGACCACGTTGAGGCTGTTGATGTCGACGCCGAGTTCCATGGTCGGCGAGCAGTACAGCACCGGCAGCCGGGCCGCGCCGAACTCGTCCTCGCGCTTCTGCCGCTTGGCCGGCTCCACCTGGGCGGTGTGCTCACGGGCCTCCAACCCGACCAGTGCCTGCGCGGTCTCGGCGTACAGGTCACGGAAATACGGGTTGACCCGGCCCTCGGTTTGGTTGCCGCGCAATGGGTCCGGCGCGCGGTGTTCACCGGTGCCGGGATGCCATTCGATGAGATCGGCGCGCACCCGGTATCCGGTCGGCCGCTTCGGGGCCTTGACTCGTGCCAGGATTCCGGCCGTGGCCAGGGTTTCCATCAGGTTTTCGATGATCAACTGGGCGTCGTCGGTTTTGATCGGATGAGTGTGTCCCGGGAAGCGGTTGGGGCGACGCAGCCAGCGTCCATAGGCGCCCAGCCCGGACAGGTAGAGGTCGGCGCCGGTGCCCGCCGTCTTCGGCCGCCCGCCGGGATAGGCGGTCCCGCTGTAGGTGCCGTTCTCTTCGGAGATCGCCCACGGGTCCTTCAGCCATTCGCGGCTGGTCCGGCGCATGGCGTCGAACTTGTCCTCGGTGAGGAATTCCGTTTCGATACACAGGTTCCGGCGCAACTCATCGAGCAGCACGTGCATCAACTCGCGGCGGATCGTGGCGTCGGCGCCGGCCAGGGGCTCACCGCAGCTTGACCACTTGGAATTATCAGCGGCGAGTGCGTCCAGGCCCTCGTAGGCCAGCCGCAGCTGGCCGGTCTGTTCCAGGTTGGGCATGGTGATGCGCCAACCGCGTTTGAGGTCGGCCCACAGCCGGTAGCTGACCACGTCGCGCAGCGCCCGGGCGATCTTCTTGCGGGGGACCGGCTCATCGGCGGTCTCCTCATCGCGGGCGAAGAACTTCAAGCCCGTGCCGCCGAGCGCGGCGACCACCTTCGGGCCGAGGTCCTCGTCGGTGAGTGGCCCCGCATGGTCGCGGGCGGCGCGATACAGTGCCGATCGGATCAGCCCGACCAGCACGAAGTCGTTGAAATGGCCGGCCTGCAGGCTCGCATCTTGCCGGTTGTCGCTGAACGCCAGGAACTTCCGGGCGACGTCGTCGAGGTCGGTTTCCTGGCGCAGCGCGCGAACCACCGACTGCGACAACACCGTGACCGCGCTGGCCCGGCCCTCGGTGCCCAGGCTCGCGACCCGGGAGAACTCCGACTGGCGCACGCTTTCGTAGCTGGTCTTGCACGACGGGCAGAAGTGCAGCCGTTCGAAGAACGCGACCGGCATGCCGTGGTCCGTGATCGTGCCGTATTCATCGACCCGCAGCGAGGCGGGAAGCTTTGATTCCCGGGCCTTGTCGAGGGCCCGGCCCGATCCAGTGTCGACGACCCAGTCGTCGGGCACCAGGTCAAGCAGCGCGGGGTCGCGCGCATCGGGCCACCGAGTCTCGGTGATGAACAGCAGTCCCTCGGCGTCGGGCTCCTCAGCCAGATCAGATCGAAGGGTACGCGGGCTGAAGCTCTCCCCGCCACGTTCCAGATTGACAACCAGGAAGTCTTGGCCGCATTCGCGGCAGAACGCCAGCGGGAACAGTGGCTGCCCCAGCGGGCGGCCGGGTGCGCTGCGCTGGTACTGTGTGGTCAGATGCCGGGTGGCGGGTGGCTCCAGCGTGGTGTAGACGGTGTCGCCCTTGCCGATGAACTGGTGCAGTTTGAACGCGAACAGGGTGCGGCCCTGGGAATCGCGGGCCCGGGAACCGGCGAGCAGCAGCTCCTGCAGCTTCGCGTGGCAGACCTGCTGGTCGACACCGGTATCGCCGTTCAGCCGTTCTGCTGCATCGGTGAGTTTGGACGGCGGGCGGCGGGCGAGGTTGCCCTCGTCGTCTGTGCACAGGCCGAAGTGATGCTCGGTCCAGACCGCCAGCGGATCGGCCCGCAAGTCGTCCCACGTCGCCGGGGTGGGCTGGTTGAGCCTGCTTTTCAGTGCTGCCGGTTCCGCCTCCCCGGTCGTCGCGCGGCGCAGAGTCTCGCCGACGATATTGGCGGCGGGAACCTCCATACCGAAGATGCGGGTGGCCA
>CAYNJD010000163.1:0-7230 GCA_964397355.1 uncultured Mycobacterium sp.
TGCCATGGATGCCGAAAATCTTCCTTACCGGCGCAAAGTTGTGATCAGCGTGAGCAAAACTCATTTGGGGCCCGACGGCGAGGCGGTCGGGTCGGGAGGGACGGACCGACAGCGTCCACGATCGTGCGGACCCGATACGGCGGGCCGCACCTAACAGCCGATCGGAAGGCGGGTGGGGCAGGTGAGTGTCATCGATTTCGGGTGGGAACCGGCGTGGGAACCGCCGCCGGTGGCTGAACCCCCACCGCGGGCCAACGGACGTGCTGTACTGCGGCGCTGGCTGGCGATCGCGACGCTGGTGGCCGGCGCGGGCTGCGGCGGATGGCTGGCCGTGCAGCATTACCAAAGCCATCTCGCCGGCGAGCAGGCACTGGCGTCCGCCAAGGCATATGTGTTGCGGCTGACCAACATCGACGTCGACGACATCGACCGGACCTTCGCCGGCATCGCCGACGGGTCGACCGGTGAGTTCAAGGACATGCACACCCGATCCGGTGCGAAACTGCGTCAGCTGCTGATCGACAACGAGGCGACCGCCCGCGGGCACGTGGCCGAGGCGGTGGTCAAATCCGCCGAGAAGAACCACGCCGTGGTGGTGCTGCTGGTCAACCAGTCGGTGCGCAACGCCGACAACCCCGAACCGGTGATCGACCGCAGCCGGATCCGGATGACCATGGACAAGGTCGACGGCCGCTGGCTGGCGAGCAAGGTGGAGTTGGTATGAGGAAACTCACAGTGCTGGCGGCCGGCGCGCTGCTGGTCGGTGCGGCGCAACTGGCCGGCGCGGCCAACGCCGACCCGATCAACTGGGAGGCCATCGCCGAGTGCGAATCCGGCGGGAACTGGGCGGCCGACACCGGCAACGGCGACTACGGCGGTCTGCAGATCAGCGCCGCGACCTGGGACGCCAACGGTGGGGTCGGGTTGCCGTCGCAGGCCAGTCCGCAGCAGCAGATCGCCGTCGCCAAGCGCATCATGGCCACCCAGGGGCCGGAGGCCTGGTCGGCGTGCGTATCCCGCGGCGATGCCGCCCCGACGGGCGCAGCGGCCCCGGTGGGGTCACTGACCCACTATCTGACGGCGCTGTTCGTCGACACCGACGGGCCGCAGGCGCACATCGACTGAGTCGTTGACGCCGCAGCGCCGGCCGCGGCGCCGTGGGAGGATCGGACCCCATGACGACCACCCCGACCGCGGTGGCGCTGCCGGAGCCGGCGGTGACCCGGTTCGAGCCGGACGGCCCGTTCGGGGTGTATGTGCACGTGCCGTTCTGCTTCGCCCGATGCGGCTACTGCGACTTCAATACCTACACCCCGGCGGAGTTGGGCGGCGCCAACCCCGACGCCTGGGTTGCGGCGCTTTCCCGGGAGCTGGAGTTGGCCGCCGCCCGGCTGGGCGGCCCGCGCGCCGACACGGTGTTCCTCGGCGGTGGCACTCCGTCGCTGCTGGGTGCCGCACGCCTGGTGCAGGTGCTTGACGCGGTGCGCGAGCACTTCGGGCTGGCCGACGACGCCGAGGTCACCACTGAGGCCAACCCGGAATCGACGTCACCGGAGTTCTTCGACACGATCCGGGCCGCCGGCTACACCCGGGTGTCGCTGGGCATGCAATCGGTCTCGCCGCGGGTGCTGGCCACCCTGGACCGCATTCACTCGCCGGGCCGTCCGGTGGCCGCCGCCCGGGAGGCGCTGGCCGCGGGCTTCGAGCACCTCAACATCGACCTGATATACGGCACCCCGGGTGAGACCGACGATGATCTGCTGCGCTCGGTGGAGGCCGCGCTGGAAGCCGGCGTCGATCACGTCTCGGCCTACGGCCTGATCGTGGAGGATGGCACCGCCCTGGCGCGTCGGGTGCGGCGCGGGGAGCTGCCCGCCCCCGACAATGACGTGCTGGCGCATCGCTACGAGCTGGCCGACACCGCGCTGCGCGCCGCCGGATTGGACTGGTATGAGGTGTCCAACTGGAGCCGGCCCGGCGCGGCCTGCCGGCACAACCTCGGCTACTGGGGTGGTGGCCGATGGTGGGGCGCCGGGCCGGGCGCCCACGGCTACGACGGCGCGCTACGGTACTGGAATGTCAAGCACCCCAATGCTTACGCCCAGTTACTGCAGGAGATGACGCTGCCGGTCGCCGGCTTCGAGGAGCTCTCGGACTCCGACCGGCACACCGAGGACGTGATGCTGCGGCTGCGGATGCGCGACGGGCTGGCGCTGTCGGTGCTGGGTCCGGGGGAGCGGGAGCGGGCCGCGACCGCGGTCAGCGACGGCCTGCTGCGCATCGATGACGAACGGCTGGTGCTGACCGACCGCGGCCGGCTGCTGGCCGACGCGGTGGTGCGGTCGCTGCTGGGGTAGCCCGGGGCTGTTCGCGGCTGATCAGCCGCTGAACCAGCCGCGGGCGCCGTCCCAACTGCCGCAGATGCCGTTGAAGCAGCCGTGGCCGAACCCGCCCTGGCCGGGGATGAAACCGCCGCAGCCCTGCCAACCGGCGTCGTGGCCGCAGCCGCCACCGCCGCCGTTGCCGTCCGGACCGCCGGCGCCGTGCGGTTGGGCGACGACGGTCTGGCCCGCCGGCGCTGCCGTCAGCATCAGGCCGGTCGGGGCTACCGCGATCGCCGCCGCGGCACCGGCTACGAACATTGATCCCACGAGCTTTCGAATGCTTAGCATGGCTCTATATTCCATACGGGCGCCGCCGATGCCAACCGTTGTGTGACGACTGATACCGAATTGTGAACGCCTGTAACACATCACTGCGTTGCGGTGCGTCGGCCGGCGTCACCGGGGCTACCTGCCGGCCGCAGACGTCAGTTTGGGTTCCAGATCTGCGGAGAGTTATGTGCCAAAAGTCCGTATGTTCTGAACAGGGGTCACTACTGACATCGGATTTACAGCAATGTCACCTTGGGGTTGACAGATCCGCCTGTCCGGGCGCTCTCCGACGTTGTTCCAGCGATGAAATCAATTGATGACCAATAGATTACAAGCCCCGATGAAATTCGGGATTCGGTTGGTAATCGCAGCGAGGATGGTCCGGTAGCAATATCGCGACCCGTGGGTTGGTAGAAACCGCATATGCGGATACACTTCCGCTGTTGGTTCCGCAAACGAGGCGCAGCCACGAGTCAGATGGAGGGCCGACGGAATGGCAGTTCAACGGGCGCGACGCGCCGAGGATCGGGCGCACGGGGCCAGCGGGCGGGTACTGGACTTTCTCGGGCGACAAGAGTGGCTGGACCGGCCGAGTTACCGGCTGGAGAACGTGCTCAGCTTCGTGTTCAACGCGTTCGGCGGCGCACGGAACCGGGTGACCAATTTCTTGAACGGCGTCTGGCTCGGGCATCCGGTGCATCCGCCGCTGGCATCGCTGACCACCGGTGCCGTCGGGACAACGGTGGCGCTCGACGCGCTGAGCCTGCTGCCGGGCAAGTCGTCGACGGAGGTGCTCGATGTGTCCCGATTCGCCGAGCGGGCCCTGAGCCTGGGGATCCTGGCCAACTTCGCCTCGGCGGCCACCGGCGTGACCGACTGGCAGCACACCCACGAATCCGACCGGCGCATCGGACTGGTGCACGGTGTGCTGAACCTTGTCGCGACGGGCCTCTACATCCAGTCCTGGCGGGACCGGCGGCGCGGGCGGCAGGTGCGGGGCACTGTGGCCAGCGCACTCGGCTACGCCATCACCAGTGGCAGCGGGTTTCTGGGCGGGGCGCTGGTGTTCGGCTCCGGGATCGGCATGGACCAGTCCGGGGAGCGGCTGCGCATCGACGACTGGACGCCGGTGCTTCCGGAGGCGGAGCTTCCCGCCGGCAACAAGCTCAAGCGGGTCGATATCGATGGCGTGGGTGTGGTGCTGTGCCGGGACGGCGAGCACGTTTCGGCCTTCGCCGGCCGGTGCCCGCACCTGGCGGCGCCCATGGAGGACGGCTGGGTCGACCGCGGCCGGGTGGTGTGCCCGTGGCACGGCTCGCAGTTCGACGTGCAGACCGGCGAGGTGGTCCGCGGGCCGGCCGCGGCTGCGCTGCCCTGCTACCAGGCGCGGCTGCGAAACGGGATGGTCGAACTGCGCGACGGCGCCCCGACGCCGCTCGGTGTGGGACGGGAGAAGTACCTGGACATCAAACCCCTGACGTGCCCGGAAATCATGGACGTGAAGGAGATCGCCCAATGAGCAATGCCTATGACGTATTGCGGGATCATCACAATGTGCTGCGGGGGCTGGGCGGCAGGTTCAAGGCTGCGCCGGTCGGATCCGCCGAGCGGCAGCAGATCCTCGACGAACTGCTGCGCGAGTTCACCATCCACATGCGCATCGAGGACGACATCTACTACCCGGCGCTGGCGGCGGCCAGCAGGCTGATCGCGATCGCGCATGCCGAGCACCGGCAGATCTACGACCAGCTCGCGGTGGCGCTGCGCACACCGGCCAGCTCGCCGCATCACGTCGACGAGTGGAATTCCTTCCTCACCGTCCTGGAGGCCCACGCCGACGAGGAGGAGCGCGACCTGGTGCCACCGCCGGCGCCGATCGACCTGAGCGAGTCCGAACTGGAAGACCTGGGTAACCGGATGGCCGCGGAGATCCAGCGGCAGCGCAACTCCACGTTCGAGCAGTGGCACGTGAGGGCGCGGGCGAAGCTGCTGGCCCTGATGCCCGGCTGAGGTCGCGCACCGGGTTCGCGGGGCGGGGCGCGCAGCATTAGGTAGGTTAGGCTACATTTACTAATCGTGTCCGAGCTCGGTGTCGAAACAGTCTCCGAAAATCTGTCGGTACCGCTGCCGCCGGGCGTCGGGCCGGCTGACCTCGCCGCGGAGTTGGCCGCGGCGCTGCCGGAACGTGACGGCGTCGAGTACCTGCTCTACGAGCGCGGCGGAACCTGGACGCTCGCCACCGGGGTGCGCGCCGCGGTGGAATTGGACAGCGACGAGTTGCGCACCGTCCGCGACGGGGTGGTGCGCCGCCAGCACTGGCGGGGCCAGCCCGCCGCGGTGCTCGGCGAGGCGGTGGACCGGCTGCTGCTGGAGACCGACCAGATGTTCGGCTGGGTCGCCTTCGAGTTCGGCACCTACCGTTTCGGGCTGCAGGACCAGCTGGCGCCCGGAACCGCGCTGGCGCGGGTGTTCTGGCCGCAGACCCGCATCGTGGTCACCGCCGAGAAGGTCGAGATGTTCGGGGCCGGCGACCGCGAGGTCGCGGTGCTCGATCGGCTGCTGGCCGACGGCTTCCCGGCGCTCGCCGACCCGTCGCCGGTCATGGTGGAGGCGGACGCGAGCGGCTATCGGGAGCGGGTTGCGACCGCCGTCGGCGAGATCTGCGCGGGCCGCTACCGCAAGGTGATCTTGTCCCGTTGCGTCGACGTGCCGTTTGCGCTGGACTTCCCGTCGACCTATCGGCTGGGCCGCCGGCACAACACCCCGGCGCGGTCATTTTTGTTGCGGCTCGGTGGGATCCGGGCACTCGGCTACAGCCCGGAACTGGTGACCGAGGTGCACCACGACGGTGTGGTGGTCACCGAACCGCTGGCCGGGACACGGGCACGCACCGGTGACCCCGCGATCGACGGGCCGGTCCGCGCCGAGCTGGAATCCGATCCCAAGGAGATCGTCGAGCACGCGATCTCGGTGCGCACCTCTATGGCAGAGATCGCCGAGGTCGCCGAGCCCGGCAGCGCCGCGGTCAGTGACTTCATGACGGTGCGGGAGCGCGGCAGCGTCCAGCACCTCGGTTCGACGGTGTGCGGGCGGCTGGACCGCTCCCGCGACCGGATGGACGCGCTGGCGGCGCTGTTCCCGGCCGTGACGGCGTCGGGCATTCCCAAGGCCGGTGGCATCGACGCCATCCTGCGGCTGGACGAGTGCCCGCGGGAGCTGTATTCCGGTGCCGTGGTGATGTTCTCGGCTGCCGGGGGCTTGGATGCCGCGTTGACGCTGCGGGCCGCCTACGAGAGCGGCGGGCGGACGTGGCTGCGGGCCGGGGCGGGCGTCATCGACGCATCGCGCCCGGAGCGGGAGTTCGAGGAGACCTGCGAGAAGTTCGCCACGCTGGCGCCGTACCTGATCGCCCAACGCTGAGCGCTGCCGGCGTAATACCCGGCAGGGTATTATGGGGATCTCGTCGAGAGGAGTTCAGGTGGTTGGCGACGACGAATGCGTCAAGTCGGTACTGAACCGGTTGCGGCGCGCGCACGGCCAGCTCGCCGGCGTGATCACGATGATCGAAAGCGGCCGCGACTGCAAGGATGTGGTCACCCAGCTGGCCGCGGTCTCGCGGGCACTGGACCGGGCGGGTTTCAAGATCGTGGCCAGCGGGCTGCGCGAATGCATCACCGGTGAGTCCGCCAGCGGCAGCGCCCCGCTGTCGGAGGATGAACTCGAGAAGCTGTTCCTCGCCCTGGCCTGAGGGCCTCCTATCTGTGGCAATAGTTCGAGCCCGGGCTCGGGGGAATCGTTTCCCGAGCCCGGGCTCGCGCCAGGTGGTGTTAGCTGAAGAGTCCGGTCAGCCAGTCGGCGTCGAACAGGTCGGTCGCGAGGGAATCGCCGGCGATCTCGTCGACCGGGACGTCGACGTCGTCGGCCGGCAGCTCCAGCGTCAACGCCTCGGCGATCTTGTCCGGCAGCACTTGGAGGAAGTAGGAGAGGGTGCCCTTCTCGGTGAGCAGGCCCCACCACTGGCCGGTTTCTTCGCCGGTTTCCGAGTCCCAGGTGATGTACCCGTTGAGCAACGCGTCGATCGGATCCTGCGCTTCGTGACCTTCGATGGGGCTGGCGCCTTCTGACAGCGCGAACATGAAGCCGGTCCACGGCTCGATCAGGTACTTGGCGGTGGATTTCCAGAAGCTGAAGTCGCCGAACACGTCCTGCACGTTCGCGAAAACGCGAGTCATGTCAGCGCCGAGGCCGAACACGCCGGGAACCTCGACGTCCTCGCCGCGCGGGATGTGGTCGAAGAGCGGTTGGAAGATGCCGGCCATGTTGTACAGCATGTCGTTGTTGATCAGGTTCCAGACCTGGAGGAAGTCACCCCCCTGCAGGGACTCCATGAGCTGCGGGAGCAAGGTCTCCAGGCCTATGACCCGGCCTCCCCCGGACCACATGGTTTCGAGGCCATCCATAAGCCCGTCGTAGCTGCCTGTCGTGACCTCGCCGTAGTAACTGAACAGTTCGCCCAGGGCGTTGCCGATCGGGTCCGGGTTGGCCTGGATCATGTCCATCAGGTTTTCCCAGTTCT